>NZ_DJTL01000005.1:0-44821 GCF_002439205.1 Exiguobacterium sp. UBA6309
CTTATCTTTTAACAAAAAGAATGACGCGTCACACGCCACTCCTACAGGAAAAAGCGCATTATGCGCTGTCAGAGACAAACAAGACCCGCTTTCCTGCTTGAATGAAGCAGAAAAACTGGCTTGTGTCTCGCCTGAGGAAAGGGCGTGAAAAGACGCGTCATTCTTTTTTGGAGTCAGCCTCTTTTTCGTTCGTCTCGAATCATTTATTGTACTGATACACGATTGAGTAATTTTTTGTTTGTTCTAATACAAAAGAAGTGTGGTTTTTCATGAGAACGGTTACTTCGGTTGATTAACCAAATTTCATTGATTGTTAAGGAAAAGAGGCGGATAATAAGACCCGAAACTGTTAACAAGGGGACCTTTATCATGCTGTCACGCGTTATGCGTATTATTCAAATCATTGCTCAAATCGCACTCATTTTTTTCTTTTCACTCAGTGGGGACTGGGTGAGCGAAACCTTTCAATTACCATTACCTGGTAACATCATCGGCTTGATTCTACTGTACCTAGCGTTAAAAAGCCGTCTGATTCCGCTTGTGGCCGTCGAACGGGGCGGGACATTTCTTCTGTTCGTCATGCCATTGTTCTTTGTTCCAGCACTATCCGGAATCATGGATTATACGGCATTTCTCCGGACATCCGGTTTACAGATCGTGTTGATCGTCGTCGTCAGTAGCCTTCTGACATTAGTCGGATCAGCGTACATCGTCGATCGTTTAGCACACCGAAAAGAGGCGGTGACACGACATGAATGAGGCACTGTTTTGGATCATTCTGACTATTTTATTGTTTAGCGTAGCGATGTTCCTCTATCAACGTCATCCTCGAGTCTGGACGTTACCAATCCTGACGGTAACGGCAGTTTTGATCTTAATTCTCGTCTATTCTGGAGTCTCACACGCAGAATACATGCAAGGTGGACAATATCTATCGAAGATGCTTGGTCCGGCAATCACGGCATTTGCGATTCCGCTCTACCGCGTCCGGCATCAAGTTCGGCGTTTTCTACCAGAAATCGGACTTGGTGTTTTGCTTGGAACCTGTATTGCAATGAGTTCAGATCTGTTACTCGGTCTGTTGCTTCATCTCGAGCGGACGACGAACCTTGCCTTGTTACCGAAATCGGTCACGTTACCCGTTGCTTTAGCGATCTCACAAAAAGCTGGCGGGACGACGACGCTGACGGCTGCCTTCGTTTTATTGACCGGATTGACAGGATCAATCGTCGGACCAAAATTAATGACGGGCTTGAAGATTCGGCACTTCGTCAGCCGTGGAGTAGGCTTGGCATCGATTGCCCACGTCATGGGTGCGACGAAATCGATGAGTCTTGACCAGCGCGAAGGGGCGGTCGGTCTGTTGACGATGGTCTTGACGGCGGTCTGTGCCAGCGTCATCGCACCGTTTTTAATCACATGGTTATATGGATAAACACTCTGTTTTTTTCAACGGAGTGTTTTTTGTAGCCGATTGAAACTTGTCGACCGTTTTAGCAGTATAGTACAACAGAAAACAGGGTGGAGGAGAAGAAGATGATCATTTGGATTAACGGTACGTTTGGCGTCGGGAAAACAACGGCAGCAACTGGGTTACAAAAGCGCTGGAGCGGATCACACATCTTTGACCCGGAAGAGACAGGTTATTTTCTACGGGCGCAACTGCCGGAAAACAAGGACGATTTTCAAGATGAGCCGTTGTGGCGCACGTTTAACCGACAGCTCCTCGAGCAGCTCGATACGGAAAAGGCGCGTATCATCGTGCCGATGACCTTGACGAACCCGGCATACTTTCAGGAAATCATCGGCACGTTACGAGCGAACGGTCATGACGTCCGTCATATCGCATTGATGGCGAAAGAGACGACTGTCAAACGCCGGCTAATTAGCCGCTTCGAGCGTCCGAACTCGTGGGGCGGTCAACAAGCGGAACAACGATTACGGCAATTATCCGATCCGCTGTTCAGTCAACAGATCGAGACGGACAATCTGACGAAAGGGCAAGTCATCGATGCGATTGCTCTCGTGACTGGGATTGGACTCTCGCCTGCCCGATCGTGAAGGGTTCAAGAAAGAGGTTTCCGGGAATCATTAGATGATAATACATGAGGAGGAAACCATCTTGAACGAAGGGCAATATACTGCTAGGAGGATTTATGAACATGAAACACTGGATGACTGAGAAGTTAGGCAGACAGTTGATGGCAATTTTTTATAGTGTCTTTGCACTAAGTGTCATCACATCGGTTGCCAGTTATTTATACGTGGACAATGCAGACGGTCGGACGAAAGAACAGGTACTCGACCAGTTACAAAAGACACAATGGTTCTGGTTTTTGAACTTGATGGTTTTTTTATTTTGTCTATTGTTCATCGTCCGTCCATTGATTCATCGGGTGACGTCACAGCTCCGCGAATTGAATGTCAAAAGTCGTCGTCTTGCGGAAGGAAAGTCGATTTCGCTCGAGCATGATGTCGACAGCCATAATGAAGTCGGTCAATTGACGGCATCGTTTTACCAGATGGCACGGTCGATCTCATCACAACATGCGGAATTGTCAGCAAAGAATCAAGAAATGGAACACAATCAGGAAGTATTGAAGCAAAAACAGAATGAGCTTGAGCGTGCCTTGGAAGTGACCCGGACAAACGAGTTGCATCTACAAGATCGGAATGAATTAATCGAAACGCTTGCGTCAAAGGAGAGTTTATTTGATTACTCGTCTGTCATCAGTACGATCGTCCGGTTGACGAAGACAGAGTTCGGGGCATTGTTATTGATTAAGAATAATGAAATCGCGCAAGTCGTTCCAAAAGAAATGACGGAAGAACAACAAGAGAGTCTGAAGACGGAGTCGTTACTACTAAAGCGAGTCATGATTTCAAAGGAAACGGCACATTCCTCAAAAAAGGTCGCGAACGACGATCTGATCAAATATCCGTATCACGTCTATGAAGGTGTCATTCCGATCATGGATCCGGCAAAAGAAGAATTGATTGCCTGTCTCTATCTAGCACGGTTTGACGCACCATTCAATCAACAGGATTTGGCGGAACTGGAATCGTTCTCGAAACAGATTGCGATCTCATTGATGCGAATGTCACTCTACGAACAGATGGAATACGAACGAAAAGAGACAGCACAACTGCTGAATTCCGTTCGGGAAGCGATTCTTTATATCAAACATGAGGAAAAGACGATCTTAGGGAATCAGGCATTATTTGATATCTTCCAGTCGTTACAGGTCGAGGAAGACAATGACTCGATGACGTTTCTTGAAGTCCGACCAGAGACGATGTTCGAGCAGATGGACCAGAAAGAAGCTTTTGAAGCGTACTTTGAAGAAGTTTTATCGGGTGAGATCCCTGAGGGCATGTTCTCTTTGTCGATCGACCAGGGTGAATATTTCATTCAAGTTTATGCCGAAGCGATCGCGCATGGAGAACAGTCGAAGGGAACGATCCTCGTCTTTCGTGACGTCACGGCTGAGACAGAGGTTGATCGGGTCAAATCAGAACTCGTCTCGACGGTTTCGCATGAACTTCGAACACCGCTCTCTTCGATTTATGGCTTTACGGAGCTCATGTTGAAACGAGATTTGGATCCCGAGCGGAACAAAAGGTATTTGCAGACGATTCACGATGAATCAAAACGTCTGACCAATCTTGTCAGCGACTTCTTGAACGTCCAGCGGATGGAGTCAGGAAAGCAAGAGTATGATAAACAAATCTTTGATTTGAAAGAAATCGTCAAGGAACAAATTCAGTTTTATCAAGCAGCGACGGAACAACATAGTCTGCAGCTTGATTTGAATGACGAACAGGACTTTATGGTCGAAGCAGATGCGAACAGTATGAAACAGCTACTTGGAAATCTATTGAATAATGCAGTCAAATACTCACCGGACGGTGGGGATGTCGTTGTGACGCTGACCCATCAGCACAATCAGATTGAACTCAGCGTCCGTGATTTCGGAATCGGGATTCCGAGTCATTCGATGCCGCATCTATTCAGCAAGTTCTATCGTGTCGATAACTCAGACAGCCGAAAAATCGGCGGAACAGGTCTTGGATTATCGATTTGTAAGGAAATCGTTCGAGCACATGATGGCAACATCGAAGTCGAATCGATCTTGGGAGAAGGGACGGTTTTTCGGGTCAAGTTACCAAGTGCGACGGACGCGTTACTCGAAGCAGAATAAGGAGAAGGAGAGGCAAGCTAATATGCCTCTTCTTTTTTTGTCGTTTTTCGTGTGAGATTCGTCCAATTCAGGAGATCGGCTAAAATGTAGAAGAATCGGGCTTTTACGCAATAAACCGAACAGATTGATGACAAAACGGCTGAAACAGTTGAAAAAATCGTAAATTGTGCAGGGATTGCGAACGTTTCTGAACTCTCGCTATAGTGATTACAAAAAAACATGGGAGGAAGAAGAATCATGGAGAGCTTAGAAGCGTTACTCACACCACCGCAAGAGATCGAACAAGAGAATGCAAACATTGATGGCAAAACACCACTTGCGAAGTTACAACGGATTGCTGGGGAAGCAGCACGGCAGATGATGCGACGACATCTCGAAGCGGATGTCTTGCAGGCGCTTGACGACAACATTTTGTATATTCATGACGCCGATTATTATGTGACTGGGACGACGACTTGTGCCCAAATTCCGCTCGGTCAGTTACTCTCAAACGGATTTCAGACAACGCACGGTTCGATCCGTCCGGCGCAAGACATTCGTTCTGCCCTCGCCCTTGCGGCAATCATCGTCCAGGCGAATCAAAACATGCAGCATGGCGGACAAGCCTTCGCAACCTTTGATGATGATTTAGCGCCGTTCGTTGAAAAGACCTATCAACGGGAATGGACGAAACTAAATGACCTCGTTCCGCATTGGAAGCGGCGTAAGCGGGAGCGACATGCATGGCAGGAGACGTATGAAAAAACGTTTCAAGCATGTGAAGCATTCATTCATAATACGAATTCGATGCATTCGCGCGGTGGTGGACAGGTTCCGTTTTTATCCGTCAATTACGGAACGAATACGACGCAAGCAGGGCGGCTATTCCAGCGAGCCTTGCTAACAGCGACGGAGCGTGGACTGGGCAAGGGTGAGACACCGATTTTTCCGATTCAGATCTTTAAAGTCAAACAAGGCGTCAACCTGTCACCGACAGACCCGAATTACGATTTGTTTCAGCTTGCTACCCGCGTGACAGGAAAACGACTGTTTCCGAATTTTGCGTTTCTCGATGCGCCATTTAATCGCCAGGAGCAACCAGGAAAAGCAGAAGTCGCGTATATGGGATGCCGAACCCGTGTATTCGAGGATCGTGGAGACATACCGTCCGTCACAGGTCGTGGTAATTTATCCTTCACGAGCATCAATCTCGTCCGTTTGGCACTCCAGAGTCAAACCGTCGATCAAATGTTCGAAGTCGTCCAAGATACGACAAGACTTGCATGCCGGCAACTCATCGCACGGTATGAGTTCCAGGCAAGTCGAACGGCTGACGAGTTTCCATTTTTATATCAACACGTCTGGAAAGACGGTGAGACGCTAAGAAATAAGGATCAGGTAGGTCCGGTCCTCAAGCACGGGACGTTGGCGGTCGGCTTCATCGGTCTCGCGGAATGTTTGACCGTCCTGACGGGGAGTCATCATGGGTATTCCGAACTGGCACACCGGATTGGTCTTGCATTGATTCAAGCGATGCGGACGGTAGTCGACGATTTTGGCGAACAGACAGGGTTGAACTTTAGTTTACTCGCAACTCCGGCCGAAGGATTATCCGGTAAGTTCACACGTCGCGATGTCAGTGACTTTGGTGAGATCGAAGGAGTGACAGATCGACCGTATTATACAAATTCCTTTCACATTCCTGTCGATGCGCCGGTGACGATCCGTGAGAAGATTCAACTCGAAGCCCCGTTCCATGCATTATGTAATGGCGGTCATATCACCTATGTCGAGACGGATGGTGCGCTTGCTGGAAATCCGGAAGCAATCGAAGACATCGTTCGTTTAATGGCGGAGGCTGGAATCGGTTATGGATCAATCAATCATCCCGTCGATCGTTGTCTTGATTGCCGAACAGAGCAGACGATCGAGGATCAATGTCCGGTTTGCGGGAGTGGATCGATCGAACGCATTCGACGGATCACCGGATATCTCGTCGGTACGCTGGACCGCTGGAATGAAGCGAAACGGGCAGAAGAACAGAATCGGGTAAAACACGATGTTACGGGTCCTCTCGCTTCTTCCTGACTCCGTCGTCGATGGTCCCGGTTTACGAACGGTGTTATTTCTTGCCGGTTGTCCGCATCACTGTGCCGGCTGTCATAATCCGTCCTCCTGGGATCCTGCAGGTGGCGTAGCTTGGACAATTGACGAGACGGTCGCGCGGATTCAAGCAACCGGTCACCGGCGCCTGACGCTATCCGGTGGGGAACCGTTGTTACAAGCAATAGCGCTCTATCGGCTACTAGAACGACTCGGACCAGACTATGAAGTGATCTTGTATACGGGCTATGTGTTGGAAGAGATCATTAAGCACCGAGAATGGCACCCCTTGTTACGCCGACTAGATGGATTGATTGATGGTCCGTTCATCCTATCGAAACTTGACCGAACGACAAGCTTTCGGGGGAGTACGAATCAACGAATGTATGATCGACAGCATTTAAACAAACGTTTGGATTAGACAAAAACTCCCACATCTTTTTAGACAGGGGAGAATCAAATCATGCATATTTTTGTTCTTGATCGACGGATTCGACGACTGCGAGTGTCGTTGTCCGTCGTTTTTTGATGAAAAACGATAAAATCAAAGCAGCAAGTGCGAGTAACGTCGCGATGAAGAACGTATCATTGATTCCTTCGATCATCGCCTGCATCTGCAACCATTCCGGATTTGCAGCTTCAGGTTGTGAAGCGAGTTCCGGAACGTGGTGTTTCGTCCGCGATGTCATGATCGTCACGAGCAGACCTGAACCAATCGCACCCGATACTTGTGACAACGTGTTGTTTAATGCCGTACCGTGTGGCGTCAAATGTTGTGGAATATGATTCAATCCGTTCGTCATGACCGGCATCATGACCATCGAGATTCCAAGGAAACGTAACGTATACATGATGACGAGGAACGCGTATGACGTATCCGCAGCTAGCTGACTGAATGAGAACGTCGTCAAGACCGTCAGTGATAAGCCGATGATGGCAAGGATGCGAGCACCAAATCGGTCGAAGAGACGACCTGTGATTGGTGACATGATCGCCATGACGATCGCACCCGGTAACATCAAGAGACCAGAGTGAAATGGTGAGATGCCACGAATTGTCTGGATGTAGATCGGCATCAAGATCATCGCGGAGAACATCGACATGTTCAAGACCATTGAAATCCCTTGTGATAAAGCGAACATTGGATACCGGAAAATACCGAACTCAAGCATCGGTTCTTCGAGCATGAATTGACGTATAATGAAGGAAGTCAAACTGATTACACCGATGATCAATGATCCGATGACCGTCCAAGAGCCCCATCCGGCAGAACCGGCGGAACTAAATCCATACAACAAACCACCGAAGCCGAAGCTTGAGAGGACGAGTGAGAACAAATCGAGCTTAAGTGAACTTTGAACCGTCTCTTTCTTCAATAAGAAAGCACCCGTGAAGAGTACGAGCAATGCGATCGGTGTGACGAGATGGAACAACATCCGCCACTCATAATGTTCAAGAATCCACCCGGACAATGTCGGTCCGATTGCTGGAGCGAAGGTGATGACGAGTCCGAAGATTCCCATCGCTTGCCCGCGCTTCTCGATTGGAAAACCGGTCAAGAGAACGTTCATTAACAGTGGCATCATGATCGCGGAACCCGACGCCTGCATCATGCGCGCGCCGAGTAGGAGCGGGAAGATGTGTGCTTGTCCGGCGATAATCGTTCCGAGTGAGAACAGTGTCATCGCCGTCAAGAACAGTTGGCGCGTTGAGAACTTTTGGACGAGGAATGCTGACGTCGGAATCATGATTCCATTGACGAGCATATATCCCGTCGTCAACCACTGGGCGGTGCTTGTCTGAATACCGAACGATTTCATGATCGATGGTAAGGCGATGTTGAGTAACGTCGAGTTTAGGACCGCAACGAACGCACCTGCCATGAGGACAGCTAAAATTAAATAAAGTCGTGATGATTGCTTGCTTGATTGCATTTCGTTATGCTCCTTTTGTACTACGAGTCTAAAATGTTAGACTTGAATTCTATGACTGACTTGGCTATCTTACCAGCAGAAGTCGAATGAGTTCAAATTATTTGCTTTATACACTAAAATAAGTGGTTGTCGAACCAATTATGAACAGAAAAGGACAAGACCATGAATCCAAAAAAGAAACAATTATTAGATGCTGCCTATCAACTATTCGTCGAAAAGGGTTATCAATCGACATCCATTCAGGATATTCTCGAACACAGTAACGTTTCTAAAGGGACGTTCTATAATTACTTCTCCTCTAAAAACGAATTATTCATTGATGTCTTTAATACCGTCTTTGAAAAAATGCGGATCGCGCGTAAGGAAATTCTTGTCGGACGGGATGTCTCGGATTACGAGACGTTCATTCAACAAGGAAACTGTTATTTGGAATTGATGCAAAAATATAAACTATATACATTGTTCGAAGAGGCCATTGCTTCAAATGAAAAAGAACTAAAGACGTTCATGGAAAACAATCGACTTCTTGAGATCGAGTGGACGTTCGATCGGTTACGTGATTTATTCGGTCAGACGAAGGAACCGTATCTTCTAGATTTAGCAGTCATTTACACGGGAATGTTGCAATATGCGATGTACTTCTTCCGTCAATCCGAACCGAACACACAGCCGGAACGAGTCGTCCGCTACGTGTTCAATCGGTTGACGCATCTCGTCGAAGACGTCAGTCGGACGGAGGAACAATTGATTCCGCCACGATTCCTATCGGTCTGGCTCGATCGTCCACAAGATGAAGTCGTCATCCGGAAGGATTTATTCGAAAAGACGAGCGCACACATGAAGCGTTTGATCACCTTGTCTTCGATTTCCGAAGAATCGAAGGAAGCACATGAAGAAGTTCTCGATTTCATCTATGAGGAATTGCTCGAACGTAAGAAACCGAAAATCCATCTCCTGCGCCGGGCACTCGAGACGATGGATGAAGATCCGGTCTTCGCGGGACAGGAAATCATGGCGACTTATAAAACGATGGTCGATGAGATTGCCCGCATTCGGACCAAAACTTCCTAAAAAGGTTGCTTTTTGAAACTAATCCAATTACACTGAGATCATTCATGTTAGAAAAGAGGTCTCAATCATCATATGTTTACTCAATGGAAAAAAGAGTGGTTCTTGCAACCAAAAGCGGATTTGTTGTCCGGAATCGTCGTTGCCTTAGCACTCGTCCCGGAAGCAATCGCGTTTTCGCTGATCGCTGGTGTCAACCCGATGGTTGGGCTATACGCTTCCGTTATCATTGCAATTGTCATCTCGATTGCCGGTGGCCGCCCTGGAATGATTTCGGCTGCGACTGGCGCGATGGCACTCGTCGTCGTCCAGCTCGTCAAAGATCACGGTGTTGATTATTTACTAGCTGCCGGTATACTTGCCGGAATTCTACAAATCGCGTTCGGCTTTTTAGGAATTGCCAAGCTATTACGATTCATTCCTCGAGCTGTCATGGTCGGATTCGTCAATGCACTCGCCATTCTGATTTTCTCGGCGCAATTGCCACAGTTCGAAGGGCAAAACTGGATCATGTATGCGATGGTCGCCGCGTCACTCGCCATCATCTTGTTATTCCCACGGGTCACGAAAGCGATTCCGGCACCACTTGTTGCGATCACGATCATGACGGTATTAACAGTCGTCTTTTCGCTCGATACCCGTGTCATCGGGGATATGGGACAAATCGAAGCGGCGTTACCAAGCTTCTTCTTGCCAGATGTCCCGTTCTCACTCGAGACGCTTCAAATCATCTTCCCATATGCCTTGTCACTCGCATTCGTTGGTTTGATCGAATCGTTACTGACAGCACGAATCGTTGATGAAATGACGGATACGACGTCGAACAAAGCGATGGAATCGCGCGGACAAGGAATTGCGAACATCATCGCCGGTATGTTCGGTGGAATGCCAGGTTGTGCGATGATCGGGCAATCAGTCATCAATGTCACATCCGGTGGACGCGGTCGCTTGTCGACGTTGACAGCAGGTGTGTTTTTGATGCTATTGATGTTCACGATGAACGATCTATTGATGACGATTCCAATGGGAGCGCTCGTCGGCGTCATGTTCTTCGTCTCGTATGCGACGTTTGACTGGGGATCATTCAAGATGCTCAAGACGTCACCGAAAAGTGATTCTGCGGTCATGCTCGCGACCGTGCTCGTGACGGTATTGACGCATGACTTATCGATGGGTGTCCTTGTCGGGATTTTGCTTGCAGCGTTATTATTCGCGTCAAAAATTTCTCGCATCCAAGTCGAGCGCAAGGAACAAACAGAACGAGTCCGTTATACGATCCGTGGACCGTTATTCTTTGCGTCGACGACTGCATTTGCGGAACAGTTCCAGCTCGATGCTGATCTATCATCGATCATCACGCTCGATTTCTCAGCGTGTCACTTATTTGATGATTCAGCCATCGAAGCGATCGAGAACGTCGTCTTGAAATATGAACGACTCGGCAAAAAAGTCGAACTTGTTGGATTAAATGAAGAGTCTCAGGCTCTTGTTGATCGATTAGCGCAACGGATTGCATAATGAATTTTATCAAAGGGGTAGCATTCCTAGGTACATGGGAATGCTACCCCTTTCTATTATCTTGACGAGTCATATAAGTACTATATATCCGATAGTTGTATGATGTGATAAGGTGTAAACTATTAAAGAAAGTTATCTGAACTAACGTTAAAAAACTTTAATTCAACTCACTCTAATAAATAAACGAGGTTCACTAAATGAAAAATTACCACCTGAATAGAATAATCAATTTAAGGTCGGTCGAAGCATATTTTTTGAGAACTGGTTATTTAACACCACCTATTTATTGCATGATACTGATTGATTATCAACGTCCTAGCACAATTGACGATTTTCCTTATTTAAAAAATATTGATGGAATCTCGGAAGACGACTTTGGATATGATAATTTTATAAAAGCAATCATTATTTCACCTGAGAAAGTTACTCAAGAAACATATGATGAATTATGTACCGTGGCAGGTGGTTTTTTAGAGGATAAAGAAGAGTGTCGATGGAATTTGGATATTGAAGTTATTGGTAATTTCAAACATAAAAATAATTTGGATGAAATTTTTCCTTTACTCCAAAATGTATTAGAAAAGTACAAGTGTCCTATAAATATTCATCATATTCCTATAGAAAAATTTAACTTCTTATCACAAGAATAAATGATGTGTGATGTTTTAACATTCAAACCTACTACTCGTCCGATATGATTTATAAGATATCTATATGATCTTCAACTGTTGAAACGAACTAAAAGTCAAAGAATGACTGAATACCATGTATGAATTATGTTTTATCACTAAAAATAATAGTAAAACGATTTGAGGATTGAACATGTGCTGGAGAGGATAAGTGCGACGTGTTTTCAGTTTCGCTATACTAAAAACAAAGGGGGCAATTAGAATGAAATGGTTTCGATTTGAGCAAGAAGGAAAAGTAGGTATCGGGGTTGAACGGGATGGCTCTACATATGATGTGACGGCACAAGTCTATACGAATTCATTGTTTGAAGTGATTTCACGTGAGTTCGAAGTTGACCTTGATTTAGATATCGCGCCACTACTTAAAGGGGATGTACGACAGCTCACACCTTATGTACCGGCACGAAACGTCATATGTGTCGGCAAGAACTACGCCGATCACATCAAGGAGATGGATACAGCGGGAGCGGGGAAATTCGTCTTGTTCACGAAAGCACCGACATCGATCGTTGGTCCGTTCGAACCAATCGAACGGCATGCGGATTTGACGAAGCAACTGGATTATGAAGGAGAACTCGCCATCATCATCGGCAAGACGGGGCGTGATCTGACACCAGAAAATGCGCTTGATCATGTGTTTGGCTACAGTATTGTCAATGACGTGACGGCACGGGATTTACAAAAAGAACACGTCCAGTTCTTCCGTGGTAAATCACTCGATGGGTTCTGTCCGTTTGGACCGGTCATCGTCTCAGCGGATAGCTTTGATCCAAGTGACGTCCTCGTCGAGACACGTGTGAACGGGCAACTCCGACAGTCAGGATCAACCGCCTTAATGTTGCGTGACGTCGTAACGATTTTAGTGGAAGTGTCACGTGGGATGACGCTTGAAGCCGGAGATGTCATCGCGACAGGAACTCCAGCTGGTGTCGGACATGGTATGAAACCACCGGTCTACCTTCAGACAGGGGATGTCGTCGAAGTATCGATTGAAGGAATCGGTCGTTTGCAAAATGAAGTCCAGTGAACGAAGATGACCGAATTGATTGAATTGCATTCACCGCTTTCCAAATTACTTTGGAAAGTGGTTTTTTATTTTGTAAAAATCGTCAAAAATTTAAAAAATGATTGATTTCAAACAATAAAACAGTCATAAAATGACCGTTTTTGATGTATAATGAAACTATAAGAACGATTTCATGTCGAAAAAAGTCGTATTTTGAACGTTTTATAAAGAATTTATATAAATTTTGACCGTTTTTGATTGATTTTTATATGTAAACGCTTTATATTAAAGATGCGGAGGGAAACCTTATGTTAACCAAAAAACGCCATCAACTCATCCTTGAGCTTTTAGCCCGAGAAGAAGTCGTCAAGATGCAAAAGATCGTCGAACAAACCGGTGCGAGTGAATCCACGATTCGTCGGGATTTATCACAACTCGAGACAGCAGGTCACCTGCGTCGAGTACACGGGGGAGCAACAGCAAACCATTTGCAAATTGAAGAACTGAGTTACTTCGAGAAGAGTGACCAGCATGTCGAAGAGAAGGAACGGATCGCGCGAGCGGCTGCCGACCTGATTGAAGACGGTATGTATGTCTATCTCGATGCCGGAACGACGACGCTTGCCATCGTTCCGTATCTCGAAGAGAAGGCGATTACGGTCGTAACGAACAGTCTTCCTCTAGCGAACACGTTACTCTATCACCGTATCCCGACGTTCGTCGTCGGAGGGCAACTCAAGCATTCAACGCAGGCACTCGTCGGTTACAACGCACGTGAAGGAATGTTGATTTACCATTTTGATGTCGCGTTCCTTGGGATGAACGGTGTTCATCCGGCACAAGGCTTCACGACACCAGATCCGGAAGAGGCACTCGTAAAGAAGACAGCGATCGAATTAGCAAAACAATCGTATGTACTCGTCGATGAGACGAAGCTGGATGCGATCAGCTTCAGTCGGGTGGCGTCCTTGCAAGCGGCGACGATCATCACGACGACATCCAGTGAGCAAGAAGCGAAATACAGTCAATACACAGAGGTGGTGAACGCGAAATGATTTATACACTGACACTCAACCCATCAATCGACTATTATGTCACGTTACCGGTATTTGAGGCAGGACAAGTCAATCGTGTCGAACAGGCGGAAAAAGTGGCCGGAGGGAAAGGAATCAACGTCTCTCTCGTCCTAAAAAACTATGAGGTAGAAACACAAGCACTCGGATTCCTTGGAGGAAGTACCGGACAATTCATCCGGACGGAACTCGAGAAACGAGGCGTGTTAACGGACTTCACACCGATTCAAGATGAGACGCGGATCAACGTAAAGATTCGTGCCGATCAAGAATCTGAGCTGAATGCAGCGGGACCGAAGATTCAACCGGAAGAGCTGGAGCATTTATTATCCCGATTCAAGACGATGCAAGCCGGTGACATCGTCGTCTTCGCAGGCAGTATCCCAAGCAGTCTACCGCATGATCTCTATCGTCATATCGCGACGATCTTGAATGAACGGAACGTCCGCTTCGCTGTCGATACGACGAAGGAAGCGATGCTTGAAGTCTTACCGCTCGGTCCATTTTTAATCAAGCCGAATCACCATGAACTCGGTGAAATTTTCGACGTCGAGATTACGTCGAAGGAGATGGCCGTTCCATATGCGCAACAGCTCGTCGAGCGTGGTGCCGAGAATGTCGTTATCTCATTTGCAGGAGACGGAGCACTGCTCGTCAATCGTCAAGGTGCCTACACGGCAAACACACCGGCAGGAAAGCTCGTCAATTCCGTCGGTGCCGGAGATTCACTCGTCGCTGGATTCGTCGCCAGCCACGCGCTCGGCAAAACACCAGAAGAAGCGTTCCGCTATGCGGTAACGACTGGCAGCGCGTCTGCTTATTCCTTCGGTCTTTGTACGAAAGAAGATATCGATCGTCTCCTAGTAGACGTCAACGTCGTTGAACTCATTCAATCCTAAAAGGAGTGTGACTACTCATGAAAATTACTGATCTCTTGACACGTGATACGATTCAACTCGATTTACAAGCGTCATCTAAAGCCGCTGTCATCGATGAACTCGTCAACGTCCTCGATCGGGCAGGAAAACTAAACGATCGCTCGGCATATAAAGAAGCAATTCTCGCACGGGAAGCGCAAAGTACGACAGGTTTAGGAGAAGGTATTGCCATCCCACACGCAAAAACAGCAGCGGTCAAAACACCAGCAATCGC
The DNA here is from genome assembly GCF_002439205.1 of Exiguobacterium sp. UBA6309. Lineage (NCBI taxonomy): Bacteria > Bacillati > Bacillota > Bacilli > Caryophanales > Exiguobacterium > Exiguobacterium sp. UBA6309. The sequence goes on from NZ_DJTL01000005.1 coordinate 14,725, forward strand.
TTTCGGGCGTTCGGCAGGCGTTGACTACGAAGCACTCGACGGTCAACCAAGTCGGTTGTTCTTCATGATTGCGGCGGGTGAGAACGCAGATAATGCACACCTTGAAACACTTTCGAAACTATCCGTTTATTTAATGGATATGAACTTCCGCGATACGATCCTTGCGGCTAAAACGAAAGACGAAGTCATCGCAGCAATCGAAGCGAAGGAACGCGAAGAAGAAGGTCCAGTTGACGTCTCAAGCGACAACGTCGATCAAGACGCACCATATATCCTTGCCGTCACAGCTTGTCCGACAGGAATCGCACACACGTATATGGCAGCTGATGCCCTTCGTCAAAAAGCGGAAGAGATGGGTGTCCGTATCAAAGTCGAGACGAACGGATCGACAGGCGTCAAGAACGGTTTGACACAACAAGATATCAACGATGCGACAGCCATCATCGTCGCAGCGGATAAAGCAGTTGAGATGGATCGTTTTAACGGTAAACACGTCGTTGAAGTACCAGTTGCACAAGGAATTCGGAAACCACAAGAATTGATCAACCGTGCCGTCAAACAGGATGCACCTGTCTACAAAGCAAGCGGTTCAAGCGAAAGCTCAAAACCAGCTCGTGGCGGATTCTACAAACATTTGATGAGTGGGGTATCCGCGATGTTACCACTCGTCGTTGCAGGTGGTCTCTTGATCGCAATCAGCTTCTTCTGGGGTATCAACTCTGCTAACCCAAAAGATCCATCGTACAATGAGTTCGCTGCGCAATTGATGACGATCGGGAAAGCCGCGTTCGGTCTCTTGATTCCGATCCTCGCTGGATTTATCGCGATGTCGATCGCTGATAAACCAGGTCTTGCTCCTGGTCTAATCGCTGGTTTCCTTGCAAGCAACGGTAACGCTGGTTTCCTCGGCGGATTGATTGCCGGTTTCCTTGCCGGGTACGTCGTACTCTTGCTTGTTAAAGTATTCAAAGGTCTTCCAGCAGCACTTGAAGGAATCAAACCAGTCTTGCTCTATCCTCTGTTTGGTTCATTCATCACAGGAATGATCATGTTGCTCGTCATCAATGAGCCGATTGCGAAGTTCATGACATGGCTCACAGATTCATTGAACGGACTCAGTGGTGGAAACGCAATCCTCCTCGGTATGCTCGTCGCAGCGATGATGGCAATCGACATGGGTGGTCCAATCAACAAAACAGCATACGTTTTCGGTACAGCTGCTCTTACAGCAGGTAACACGGAAGTCATGGCAGCTGTCATGGCAGGTGGTATGGTTCCACCACTCATCGTTGCCTTCTCATCCACATTGTTCGCACGTAAGAAATTCACGCCGCAAGAACGTGAAGCAGGAATTGCTGCTTACGCAATGGGCGCATCGTTCGTCACAGAAGGTGCGATTCCATTCGCTGCAGCCGATCCACTGCGCGTCATTCCGTCAAGCGTCATCGGTTCAGCGATTGCTGGTGCGTTGACGATCGTCTTCGGCGTCTTGCTCCCTGCACCACACGGCGGTATCTTCGTCTTCCCGTTACTTGATGGTCCATCAGGTACGGTCATGGCAATCGTCGGTTACGCGGGTGCGATCCTCATCGGTTCACTCGTCGGTGCGGCAATCCTATCCTTCCTCAAAAAACCGCTTGTTGACCAATCGGTCGCGAAAGCGGAAATGACAGAAGGAACAGGTACGAAAGCATCATAATTCAACTAAATCCTCTCCGTTTTTAAGCGGAGGGGATTTTTTGTTGAATTTTGACGGCTAACGGTGAAGAATAGAGGGCATACTGAATAAGAAGGAGGGATGGACATGGGTGGACAATCCTTACAAATCGGACCACGGACCATAAAGACAGGTCTCGCGGTCATCTTGGCGCTGTTGATCAGTAATCTGTTCAACCTCAGCCCAATCCTGCCTGCGATCTCGGCAGCGACGACACTCCTGCCTTCGGTCTATCAGACATGGAAACAATTTCTCGAGGAAGCAGAGGCCAACTTGATTGGTGCCTTTTTGACGTTACTCGCACTTTGGATTTTAGGCGATAACCCGGCGAATCCGCTTGCGATCGGGATCGTCATCATGGCAGCAATTTCGATCTTGCTAGCTTTTGGTTTCGGGCGGACGATTCCACACGTCGTCTTGATGATCATCGTCATTCTCGAAAGTGTCGCGACTGCGACCGAACCACTTTGGCAAGTCGTTTTGATCCGCTACTTGCTCGTCATGCTCGGGATTGGTTGTGCACTCGGCATCAATGCGTTGATTTTCCCGCCACGTTACGGCAATGTCTATTACCAGAAAGCGACGAAACTCTTTGAGAAACTACTCGTCGTCACGCGAGCAATTGCCTTTGAAGGCAAGGTCACCCCATATCGGGCAGCAATCGATAAGATGGGGCGTTCGCTCCTTGAGACACAAAACCTGTTCAACCTACACAAGGAAGAAATTAGAGGAACGCGTCAGAAGCATGCCTCGCTTCTACGGAACCTGCTGATCCTCAAACATATGCAATCGTGCCTCGAACGTGGCGTCGCGACGGCAGAGCGCTTTAGAGAACGAGAGAAGGCACTTGATTCGATTGCAGACGATCTTCGAAGTGAACTGTTCTATCACTTGATGCATATCGCCCAGCGACAAGAGAAAGTCTTGCTGACATACGATCTCCTGTTGACGGAAGAACCGCTCGCGATGGAGGATCTCGTCAAAGAGAACATTGCCTTCGTCAAGCACTCTTTTCTCGATCGTGATGAACTCGAGGAAGAAGTCATCATGGAAATTTTACCGATCGTCGTCTCGATGAACGAGTGGATACAAGAACTCGAATCCTTTGAAAAACGGCTCAATGGTGGGCTTCGTCGCCATATCACATCACTGACGATCGAACAAAAATCAGTCCGTGATAAAACATTTAATCGATTCAAACGTAAAAAAGCCATTGACGAAAGTAAAAAGTAAGCGTATAGTCCTCCTTAACGATACTTTACTTGCTAAAAGCATAACAGTATAACAACGTAACAGCATAACAGAACGAAAGATTAAGCGATGATGAAACCGAAGTAAAGACCATCTCCCTGTTTCAGAGAGCACGTGGCGCTGCGAACGTGTACACAGATGGTGTTGAATTACAGTTTCTGAGCTTCTTGCGTAAGCGAGCGGAGCAAACCGTTATCCCAATCATGAGTGACTCAGTCGATGACTGGGTAATCAGGGTGGTACCGCGGCTTTCGTCGCCCCTGTCGAACGATACGTTCGGCAGGGGCTTTTTTGTTATCTTACATTCATTCAAGGGGGAACTCATATGTCTACACCAATCATTCCAAGTCACTTACGTCCACATGTCGCACCACAGCACTACGAAGACTACACGCCAACAGATCATGCCGTTTGGAGATACGTCATGCGACTGAATTTAAATACGTTACAAGATACAGCACATCCAGCATACCTCGAAGGGCTTGCTGCATCGGGCATCAGTCCGGAACGGATTCCAGATGTACGTGAGATGACAGCGAACCTAAGCCGTGGAGGCTGGGGAACAGTCGCTGTTGATGGTCTCATTCCTGGCGTCGCCTTCTTCGATTTCCAAGGACATGGTTTATTACCGATTGCGACCGACATTCGGAAGGTCGATAACATTCTCTATACACCAGCACCGGATATTCTGCACGAAGCAGCGGGGCATGCACCGATCTTGATGAATCCGGTCTACGCGGAATTCGTTCGTCGCTTCGGTGAGATAGGGGCACATGCCTTTAACCATAAAGCCGAGCATGACGTGTTCAAGGCACTCAAGAAATTGACGATCGTTAAAGAGAGTCCATTCTCGACGCCAGCCGATATCGAGCAAGCTGAAATTGAGCTTGCGGAGACACGGACACACGTCAAAGGGATTTCGGAAGCGAACGAAATCTCACGTCTGTTCTGGTGGACAGTTGAATTCGGTCTGATTGGTGATATCGACAACCCGCAAATCTACGGGGCAGGTCTTCTATCATCAGTCGGTGAAAGTCGCCATTGTTTGACGGACGCGGTCGTTAAACATCCATTCTCGCTTGAGAAAGCACTTGCGACGAAACATGACGTGACGAGCATGCAAAAAGAACTCTTCGTCTGTGAATCGTTTGAACAACTCCGCGACGCACTCGAAGAATTCGCTCAATCGATGTCCTACATTCGCGGTGGCATCCACGGACTAACGAAAGCCGTTGAATCGGGCAATCTGTCAACGCTCGTCTTCGACAGCGGTCTCTCACTCGTCGGTGTTCCTGAAACGCAAGAGATTCACGATTCGCTGCATATCGTCAAACTGACTGGACCGACAGCGCTTGCTGCGAACGGTGAAGTGTTGACAGGTCAAGGACTTGCAGATCATCCGGAAGGTTTTACACTCCTTCACGGCAAGGAATTGAACGAAGTATTGATGCAAGTCAGAGTCGGTGAACGTCTCGACTGGGCGGAAGGAAATGTTCATGTCACAGGTGACATCTCAGCAATTCAAAACGTCAATGGTCACCGGGCACTCGTCGTTTTAGAAGCAGCAACGCTCTCGAACGACGGGAAAACGATGACGATGGACCGGATGGAATTGATCGTCGGTGACATCACGTCAGCATTCCCGGGAACGGAAGTTGAAGCACTGAAGCCGATTCCAGAAACGATCGAGTTCGAACGAATCGAGCGTCCGTTGACAGCGGCTGATCCAATCTTCGAAGTTATTCGTGAGATTCGCGAAGGACGTGCTGGTCGGGAACGGTTGCCGCAACTGATCGACCAGACACTCGTCCAGTTACCGGACGCTTGGTTACTCCGCCTCGAATTACTTGAGTTGGCGGATGAAGTCGACCAACCACGTCTTGTCGCTGATCTCGAACGCTTAAAAGCAACGTCCGAACAGCGAGATGAATTAATCACGCGCGGGATGGCATTACTCGACGTCGTTCATCAATGAGTCGAACTCCGGTTCTGAACCTGTTAGAATGGAGACATTCGGTAAAAGGGGATGATCGGTATGACAAACTATTATCAAGACGTAAAGGAATTCCACCGTGTGTTTTCACACCCTGGTGCAACGACGCCAACACCAATGACGGTTGATCGTGGGATTAAACGCTCGACCTGGACGGCGGAAGAAGCGGTCGTTGAGTTCTTGCATCAAACGGCGACGAGTGAAGCAGAGTTCCTCGAGGCAATCGAACGTTTCAAGTCAGGGCTTGATACAGCAGTCGAAAAATCGCTCCAGATGAAACAACCTGAAACAGATGTCGAACGACTCGTTGGACAAGGGGATGCCTTGACGGACGCGCTCTACTTCATCATGGGAAGCTTTGTTGAGATCGGGCTTGATCCGGCTCCATTGTTCGAGATCGTTCAACGTGCCAACATGGCGAAGCTTGGACCGGACGGAAAACCAATCTTCCGAGAATCTGACCAAAAGGTCATGAAACCAGAAGGCTGGCAACCACCGGAACCACAGCTTGAAGCAGAAGTACGTCGACAAATTGCTGCGGCTTCGAGTACGTCAAAAGCTTGATTCATCCCTCTCTTGTTGTATCTATTCGCTTCTTACTTGATAACGCGATAAATCAAGTTGACGGGCGGTGAGGAACTCGACACCTTCTGCTTCAAGCGCAAGTCGCTGTTCATCGCCTTCAAGTGATAGTTTTCCACCAGCAGCAAGCACGCGGTGCCACGGTAGACGTTCCGTCTTACTCATGCTGTGAAGAATCCGCGCCACTTGTCGTGCGCTACGCGGATGACCAGCGAGTCGGGCGACTTGCCCGTACGTCATGACCTGACCAGCAGGAATCGAGCGAATGATCGTCAGAACATCTTGCGTAAACGGAGTCATGACTCGTCAGAAGCGATGACATATTGTTGAATCTTATCGTCTTCGTCAAAGCCGATCGTCACATCAATGATGCCTTGTTGTAGTCGAATCTGAAGTTCAAGGCGGTCCTTGATGTCGTCTGCTTGAGCGATCGTCAACGTTGGATCAACTTCGATTTCAACTTCGACGTGGAAATGATCGCCTTCCTTAATAACTTCCAGTTTACTAATGTCCTTGACGTCTGGGTCTTTCATGATCAGTCCGCCGAGACGTGCTGCCATCGTCTCATCGGCTTCACCAAGTGCACCAGCTGCGTTTTGCAGGAAGACGTTTCCGACGACGTAAAACATCATCAGCCCGATCAGGATCGAAGCAATTCCTTCTGCCTGATGAAACGGTGTCACATGCGAGATGATGACGGCGATCATCGCGACGATCCCGCCAGCCGTTGCGACTAAGTCTTCAAGGAACACAAGGCGTGTCGCGGGTTTTGCTTGTTTGAGTGACCGGAAGCTGTCGAGGATGAGGCGTGGTCCTTTTTAGTCCAGTTTCGCATCATGCGCGATTTCCTGCATCGCTTTAAAGAACACACCACTTTCTAAGACGACACCTGCGAATAAAACAGATAACGTGATCCAGAAGCCTGTCGATTCTGTCGGTTCGATGATGTGGGCAATCCCTTCATGAATCGTTTCGTAGGCCATGATGCCGACGAAGAGGATGGCACCGAGCAAGACGAGATTGACGAGACGACCAAAGCCGTTCGGGAACCGTTTCGTCGGTGCCTTTTTACTGAGGGCAGAACCGATGAAGACGAAAAATTGGTTGGCAGCATCCCCGAGCGTGTGCATCATTTCGGCGAACATCGCGACATTTCCCGTCAGGACGTAGGCAATTGCCTTGATGATGGCGATGATAGAGTTGACGATGCCTGCCGTCAACGCAGACCGGTTACCCCGGCGTAATAACGTAAAAAATTCTCCCATGATTGTACTCCTTTTAGTTAAGTTACGTATTAGTTCATTTTATTATGTTACATCATTTTGAGAAAAACGACTATCTTCACATGAAAAAACCCACGCAAGCTGCGCGGGTTTAACTGGTCAAGACAAGTCGATTGTTTTATTGATTTCGTTCTCATCGTCTTTGCCGACGACTTTCTTCAAAACTTGTTTGACGGACTTTGTCGTGTTTCCTGTTTCCCAGTACTCAGCAGCTTCCGTGTTGACCTTGATCAAGACGACTTTCGGATCTTCGTATGTCGTTCCAAGATATGCTTCGTAACGTGGACTCCAGAGCTCTTTTTTTCGTTCGATGTCTTCGACGAGTTCTGCTGTCCCACGAATCGAGACGTATGATTTGTCGACGTACGCGACGTTAACACTCGGATTCTTAAGTAATTCTTGATACTTGTCCGTTTCTTTTGAAGTGAGGAACCAGAGGTCGCCATCAAATTCGATATCCTGTGTCTGCATCGGACGCGATACGAGTCCTTCTGCTGAAATCGTCGTCAGCATCGCTGTCTCGATTTTATCGATCAGTTTCTTGACCGTTTCGACTGCTTCTTGATTCGTAGTATGCGTTGACATGTAGCTCCACCTCATTCGTTAGATTTTTATGCTCACGTAAGGATTGTTCCCTGAATTTCAAAATGAAAACGTCCCCATGACGGAAAGAAGCAGTTTCGTTGCACGGTACAACGTGGAGGCGTACAGTGTAAGTACGCATTCGAAAGAAAAAGGAGAGACATATATGAAACTTAGTATTTTAGACCAATCCCCGGTCTCTAAAGGACAATCCCCATCTGATGCCTTACACGAAACGGTCGAGCTCGCGAAAATCGCGGACGAACTCGGTTATCATCGCCTGTGGGTATCCGAGCACCACTTTGCAAAAACACTAGCCGGTTCGAGTCCGGAAGTCTTGATCGCGTATATGGCAGCCGTGACAAAACAGATTCGCCTTGGTTCAGGCGGTGTTATGTTGCCACATTACAGTGCCTACAAAGTTGCGGAGAACTTCCGTGTCCTCGAAGGACTTGCTCCGAACCGGATTGATCTCGGTCTCGGTCGGGCACCGGGCGGTATGCCGCTTGCGACGCGTGCGTTACAAGAAGGTTCGTCGCCACGGTTTGGTGGAGCTGATTATGGTGAGCAACTTGATGATCTCGTTGATTACTTGAAAGACGGGGCACCTGCCGGACATCGGTTCGCGGGACTCGTCGCAACACCAGAAGTCGATACGACACCAGAAGGCTGGTTGCTCGGATCAAGTGGTGGTAGTGCCTTGAACGCCGCACAACGCGGATTCGGATTTGCCTTTGCTCACTTCATCAATGGACAGGGTGGTCAGGAAGTAATGGATTACTATCGTCATAATTTCATGGCGACGTCGTTTAATGAGACACCACAAACACTCGTTTCGATCTTCGTGACATGTGCCGAAACGACGGAAGAAGCAGAACGTTTGGCGTCAAGCCTTGATTTATCTCTGCTCTTACTCGAAAAAGGGGTCTCGTCAACAGGAACGCCGACACCGGAAGAAGCAGCAGCGTATCCGTATACGTTCCAAGATCAGTTCCGGATTGCTGAAAATCGGAAACGGATGATCGTCGGTAACCCGGAATCCGTTGCGAAACAATTACAAGAGCTTGCCGATTCATATGGAACGGACGAAGTGATGATTGCTTCGATGATCGCAGACAAACAAGCAAAACAACAATCATTAAAATTAATCATGGACGCTGTCAAAGCGACAGTCTGATTTATACGCACGTCCTTTCTCACGAAGTGAGGGAGGACGTGTTTTTTGCGTCTACTACTGGAATGCGTTCGGATACGATGTCTTTACGCAATCGGAAGAATCCGAATAACGCTGCACCGAACAAGCCGACTGTACCGACTGCAAGTAGCACGATGATAGACACATGATCACTCAGTAAACCAAATAATAGGGTACCAATCGGCATCATCGCCATGGCGACCGATTCAAGGACACCGATGACACGTCCGAGGTAAGCCGGATCGGTCTGTTTTTGAACGATGAGCTGTAGTGGGATGTTCATCCGTAAGACGAGCATGCCGTCGATGAACAATAGAATCATGAAAAAAGGTAATAGTAGAGCAGATGGAACATAGCCGAGTAGGGCAAGTGCAGGAAGCGCATAACAAGAGGCGATTAAAAAGAGCGACTCGAATATCGTCCGTAACGGACGTTTCACGGTAAAGCGAGGTAAGGCAAGAAGCAACGAAGCGACAAGAAGACCAGCACCCAGTGCGGACTCGACTAATCCAAACCGAAATGGCGTGAATTGCAGTCGATCGAGCAAAACGATTGGTAACAAGATTTCGAAAGCGACAAAAAAGAAGTTCAGGACGATCGCCATCAGGACGAGTGTCGTCAATACCGGTTGACGGAACAGATAGCGGTAGCCTTCTTTAAACTCCGAGACGAAAGACGGAGTATTAGTAGTAGCCAGAGGAGAGGTATCCACTGCAAGAAAGCGGAGACGGCTATTCCACCAGGCAGCAGAAGCAAACAGGAGAAACGGTAAGATCAAGAATTGCGTGATGGAGACTGTGGCGATAAGCAATCCCGCAACGAGTGGTGCAGTGATCGTTGAGGTCGATTGAATCGTCGAGAAAAGCGCGTTCCCGCGTTGTAACTCCTCTTCTGCTACGAGTCGCGGTAACGAGCTTGATAAGGTAACGGACAGGAACGTCGACAGGCTCGTCAAGAGCACACTCGCGACGATGTAATGAACGGTATGTAGAGGGGCTTGTAACGAATAGAGCAAAAGTCCAAACAAGACGAGTGCACTTAAGCTTTCGGTCATGACGATGATTCGTTTCCGGTTCCAACGATCAGCAAGGACACCAGCAACCGGTGAGAGCAAAATCCGTGGCACCGATCCTGCAAGCAGGACGAGCGCGAACTGAAGACCAGATGACGTTTCCCGTAAGACGGTCAGTCCAGCGACGAACGTGAATAGACTAGCTGCGAACAACGAACAAAACTTTCCGAATAAGACACGTTTTAAATTAAATGACATCATGTTCACTCCTTCAGAGTTAAATTATATTGAACTTTAGTGTAGAATAAAGGAGTGGAAGAAAAATGTAAAGATAAAGTTCAATATAATTTAACTTTTATGATAAAAGGAGTGACCGGTGTGTTAGGGGAACGTATCAAACAGATCCGAAAACAGAAAAAAATGACGCAAACGGACGTTGCGACCGGCATCATCACGAAGTCAATGCTCAGTATGGTCGAAAACGGGAAAGCGACACCGTCTGTACCCGCATTACAGGCGATTGCTAGGCGATTACAGGTGACAGTCGAAGAATTAATGCTCGATCCGCGCGATGTTCAGATGCGGGAACTCATCGAAACAATCCGTTCACGGCATACCCCATATTTTTCAGACGAAAAAATTCAGGAACTTCTAGAACCTTACTTGGTTCCAAAAACGACTTCCTATTGGCAAGGGCAGGTCTACCATAAATACGGCGATGCCCTCCGAGCGTCTGACCCGGAGCTTGGTTTGACATATTACGAGAAAGCAGAGCGAATTTTTCAACAGCTCGGTCGCCAAGATGAGCAGTTGCTCGTTCAGATCTCGACAGTCTATTTTTTGTTCAATCTCAAACGGACGAAGGAAGCGTACGAGCTGATCGAAGCAATGGATGTACCACGTGAGATTCCACTGGCGCCAAAAACCTATTTAAATTTCCAAATCTTGCGTGCACTTCGAGCAAGTTTGTTCGATGATCATTATACAGAAGCGATCGCCTTATTGCGTGAAGGGGTTCAGTACATGCGAGAGCAAGATGTCTATTATCATGTCGTTTCGTTTCAACGTTTCCTCGGACTGTTTTTATATCTGGAAGGAGAAATCGAACAATCACAGCAGGAGTTTGATCGATTGGAACAGTTTTTTGCATTTAGTGAAACGACTGCCGTTGGACGGATCGAAGTCGATTTGACGAAAGGACTCATCGCGATTTTCGAAAATGATACGAACGGCATGCAGATGGCGTGGGAAAGACTCGTCACTGTAGCGATCGATGACGCGAAGCATTACATCGGACAACTCGAAGTCCATCTCCTTGTCAACGGCATCGAATTATCGAATCAGACGCTGCAGCAGAGCGTCGATAAGATATGGGAGATGCAAGATGCGTGGCTTGCCGCGAGTGGATTCGACCAAGCGATGATGTTACAGACGCTCGTACTGGCGATGCAACGAGGGATTGGTCAGGAACGACTGGAGGATGTTTTACGATTGAAGGATGACCTTCAAAGTGAACGGCTCAAAGGCGATCTTGAGCGAGAGATACAAGCATTGGTTAATGTTCAATGACGAAAAAACAGGCATGAAGCGAGTGCGCTTCATGCCTGTTCGTGTGAGGATGTCGTTCTTCTGAAAATCAATAAGACGCATGCGGCGACGGAAACGATCAAGTGACCGATATAGACGTCTCCCGTCTGGATATAATAAGAGCATCGAGCCACCAAAAATCAATAAGGCAAGAAAGAGAAGTCGGACATAAAGTGTTTTGTAAGACATGCGGACACATCCTTTCCATATCCAGTATATCCAAAAGAGAAGCGGTAAGACAAAAAAACATCCACCCCAAGGGATGGATGAAAAATGTCTTAAAGTGATTTAAAGCCTAACAGTTTTTGTGTCCAGTACCGTTCTGAAAGACGACTGATGCCGAGTGATGGTGTGTTCGCATGGATGAACTGATCGTTGTTCAACATGATGCCGATATGCGTTGGACCAGCGGCATACGTGTTTTCGAAGAAGATGATATCGCCGCGTGCCGGTTGACGCAGTTTCGAGAGCTTCGCCCCAAGATACCGGTCATCATTCCAGTAACCGTTGACGTTCGTCCGTCCGACAGAATAGCCAGCGGCATTCAACGTGTAGTTGATGAAGCCAGAGCAGTCGAAGCCACCGTTGACTGGATTACTAGATCCCCAAACGTATGGTGTTCCGAGATATTGTTGCCCAATCGAAATGGCACGTTCCATCAATGTCGAACCGGGAACGGTCGTCACAGGTGGTGTCGTCGGAGTGACCGGAGGCGTCGTCGTGACGGATCCCGTCGTGATGTAACTCTTCGCGACATAGTAGAGACCCGTTCCGATCTTGATCTGGTACCAGCCGCTATCTTTACCTGTCGTTTCACCCGTGACATTGACTGTCGAACCGTGTCCGACTTGTGTGAAAACTTTAGACGACGTCGAAGGCAACGTACGGACATTCAGACCGGTTGGGGCATTGACGCGATACGTCTTCGAGGCATCAACTGGCGTCAAAGAGACTCCAGGAGTCGTCGGTGTTGTTGGTGGTGATGCTTTTGTTGAAGCTTTGACATAGGTCGAAGCGACATATGCTTCTTTTCCGTCAAGCTTGACTTGGTACCACGAATCAACCGCACCTGTGACATCGAGCACCGTCTGATGCGGTAATGTCTTGTAGATTTTTGCGTTCGTCGCTGCAGCAGTCCGTGCGTTCAAGCCTTCCTTCGCATTAACCGTGTAGACTTTTGATCGATCAACCGCTTTAACGACTTTTTTGACGGGAGTCGTTGCGGGTGGTTTTGAATTTGTCGTGACGTTCGACGTCTTTTTGCTGACTAACGTCGCATGGACATAGGCCGTTTGTTTCTTATATGTGATTTGGTACCAATCACCTGATTGTTTCTGAACAGTCAAGACAGTATTCTTTGCCAGTTTTCCGAGTGATTTCGAACTCGTCGTTGCTTTTTGCCGGACGTTGACGGCATCGGTGTTCGTTATGTAGGTCGTAGTTGTCGGAGCCTTTTCCGTCGTTGCTTTGACGTATGCTGAAGTAATGAAAGCTGGTTTCGACTGATAGCGGATTTCATACCAGCTGTTGACTTTCTTGACAGCTGTCAGCTTCGTACCTTTTTTTAGCGTCGTGATGACCTTCGCGGAAGTCGAGGCAGCCGTGCGAATGTTGACGTTATCCGTCAAAGTCAGTGTCGTTGACGCGGCTGAAACCGGAATTGTGGTACCGACCAAAGCGAGCGTCGTGAGGGCGAGAACGGTCTTTTTCACGTGACATAGCTCCTTCCAAGAGATAGGTAAAAATCGTTGTTACCATTTTGTCATAAAAAGTGCTGATTCCCCTGAATTAAAAATATAATTTTTGTCTGGAAAACTGTAATACCGTTTTTCAAAAAATGAATAGGTAGAAGGAGTATTTTCAAAAAAGTTCAAGTACACTAGAAGTACTCGGAAGGAGGCTACACATGTTACACCGTTTTTATCAATATTATATCCCACATAAACGTTTATTCTGGCTCGATTTCATATCTGCCTTATTCGTCGGGGTGTTAGAACTTGCTTTTCCACTCGCAGTCCAGTGGTTCATCGACTCCTTGTTGCCAAACGGTGAGATGAACTGGATCATCCTCGTCAGCGTCGGATTATTAGCGCTCTACGTCATCAGTACGCTGATGCAATTCGTCGTCAACTATTTCGGACATAAGCTCGGGATTAACATCGAGACCGATATGCGTCGTCAGTTGTTTAGTCATGTCCAGAAACAGTCGTTTCGTTTCTTTGACAATACGAAGACGGGTCATATCATGAGCCGGATCACGAATGATTTGTTTGATATCGGGGAACTAGCCCATCATGGTCCGGAAGATGCGTTCATTGCCGTCATGACCTTGCTTGGTGCATTCTCGATCATGTTGACGATCAACGTGCCACTCGCGCTCGTGACAATCATTGCCGTACCATTCCTGATCTGGCTGATCAGCTATGCGAACGTCCGGATGAATAAATCATGGGACCGGATGTACGGTAATATCGCGGAAGTCAATTCACGCGTCGAGGACAGTGTTTCCGGTGTCCGTGTCGTCCAGTCGTTCACGAACGAAGCTTACGAAATCGAGCGTTTTGAAAAAGACAACGCGACGTTCCGGCAGTCGAAGATCAATGCCTACAAGGTCATGAGTAAGAGCCTGTCCGGCATCTACTTGATGACTCGTTTGATGACACTTGCCGTCTTAGTCGTCGGTGCGTACTTGACACATCGCGAAGCCTTAACGGCAGGAGAACTCGTCGGCTTCATTCTCTACATGAATATCTTATTGAAGCCAATCGATAAGATTACGGCATTGCTTGAGATGTATCCGAAAGGGATGGCTGGCTTTAAGCGGTTCCTTTCGATGATTGATGAAGATGCATCTTTACCTGATGCGCCAGATGCGCTCGTTGTTGATCGCTTGAACGGTGGCATCACGTTCAAGGATGTCGCATTCGGATATGAAGCGGATCGTCTAATCTTAGAACACATCAATCTGACGGTCGAACCTGGTCAGACGGTCGCATTCGTCGGAACGTCCGGGGCAGGGAAGACGACGATCTGTTCGTTGATTCCACGTTTTTACGATGTTCTAGATGGCGCAATCACGATTGACGGAATCGATATCCGGCAGATGACGAAGGAGTCTCTGCGACAACAAATCGGGATCGTCCAGCAAGATGTCTTTTTGTTCTCAGGGACGATCGCTGAAAACATCGCCTACGGTGATTTGAATGCGACGCACGAAGACATCGTGCAAGCGGCAGAACGTGCCCATCTCGGTCCGGTGATCGCGGATCTACCTGATGGGTATGCGACACAAATCGGCGAACGGGGACTCAAATTGTCGGGTGGACAAAAGCAACGACTCGCCATCGCGCGGATGTTCCTGAAGAACCCGCCGATTCTGATTCTTGATGAAGCGACGTCTGCCCTTGATACAGAAACGGAAGCACTGATTCAAGAATCGCTTGCCGAGCTGTCTGAGAACCGGACGACGCTCGTTATCGCCCACCGTTTAGCAACGATTCGAAATGCCGATAAGATTTTCGTCGTCACGAAGGACGGCATCGTCGAAGAAGGCTCGCATGATGAACTAATGGATCAAGGTGGTTACTTCTCCCGTCTGTTAGAGAGACAACGAGTTTGAATCAAATTGAAAGAATGAGAGGCGACGGACATGTTCTGTCGCCTTTTTTTGTTCGTCTAAAAATAAGGTTGTACAAACCAATTTTAGGGAAAACGATTTATAGAAAAGAAGGCGAGGTGGAAGGATGTACGGTCAATTCTGTGAGAACTATGATGAGAGTTATCCCGTCTTACGGGAGGAATCGTCACATGATTTCCATCGTTTTTTTGCGCTGTCCTACACGATTCATGATACCGTTTTTGAACAGAATGTCTACGAACGGCTGATGCGGACGATCAAACATAAGACGTCGCGTTTTTCAGCACTTCGGAGCCGCTATACACCGTTACTTGTCGCCCATGTTCAATTGAATAGCACGGATCCCGATGTTCTCATCGAAGAAATCATCGTCGCGGAAAAGAAGATTAAACATCGCTTGATTCGTGATAAAGGAGTCCGCCCATTTTTTGCACTCAACGAAGTGCTGAACCGGCGACAAGTGATTGATGCGTTCCCTTACATGGAGCGCTTGCATGCGACACGACCTCATCTAAATGCCGCGAAACAATACGTCGTGACATCGACCTTGCTTGAACAGCACCCACTACCAGATACGTTTTTAGAACGCGTTGATACGTTTGAAGAGTGGCTTGCGCAATATATGGAACGGACGAGTGAACGTGTCATTACGGCGCAGATCTTAGCAGCGCATCCGGATGCGTCAGCGCAACAAGAACGAATCGTTGCTTGGCGGGAACTGTTAGAGCGAAGAGAAATCATTATTTGGGATCGTTTAATGCCGATTCTTGCGTTACTGCCTACAATGGAACGTGTCGACTGGATTTACGTGACCCGGATCGTCGACCGGGAGCGGGCACGGAATCGATTTTCAGACGAGGTCAACTGGTTGATTGCCTTTCATCTGTTACTGGCTAAATCAGGTGTGACACGGGTGCAAGCTACGTTATTGTTACTGGCTGCACTAGAACTAACGAAAAAACCGTGACGTGAAGCATTGAAATAGACAAAACGGACGAGGTATGGTGCGCACCATACCTCGTCCGTTTTACTGTATGCTCATCTGACTTAATCAAACGTCGTAAACGTCGCATGTTGTTCGACCGGATAAAGTTCCGTACCGGCGACAGCGTTCAAGATCAACTGATTCCGCGAAACAGACATGCCGAGATTATCAGCTGCTGGACCATGTGACAGCTCTAAATTAGCGGTTGCGTAAAGATGATGCGCCGTCTCGACGGAACGCACGATTTGATAGTCCGCGTCGACTTTCCAAGCGTTGGGTGCTTCGAACACGATATCGAGTCGATCAATGAAGCTTGGAAGGGATGGCGAAAAGCCGGTTGCCGCGATGACAGCATCTGTTTTGGACGAGCGTTCATCTTCGAGCTCTTGATGTTGCATCGCGATCGTGAACCGTTCGTCATAGGTAATCTTTTTCACTTCAAGATTCGCGCGAATCGCGACTTGTTGCTGTTCTTCTTCCGTCAAATCATAGAGGTGGGCATAGATCGATTGCAGGGTCTCTGGACTGATGCCGTTCTGAGACCGGGCGAATTTCTTGACCGACTCTTGTCTTACTTTGAGTGGGAGCTGATTGAAGTACATCACATAGCTCGGTGAAAAAATTTCTTCTCCGAGTTTACCGGTCTCGAGTGTCTCAAACAGTGTCGAACGCGCAATCCATTCGAGTTCAGGACGCTCTGGAGCAGGTGTCGTCAAAAGATCAAGGAAGATCTCGGCGGCACTTTGACCGGAGCCGACGATACTGATTTTTTTGCGCTGCAACAGTTCTGCCTTGTTCATGACATATTGTGTATTGTGAATGACACGCTCGTCAAACGTGTCTGGAATCGCGGGCTTTGAGCCAGTACCGATGACGACGTTCCGTGCTTCGAACGTTTCCCGTTTCCCGGTTGTGACATCTTCGACGAGGACCTCAAAACTATCACCGGTATCTTGCACATCGACGACGCGGGTTGAAAATCGTAAATCATTAAGCTGTGTCGCCACCCAGCGTAAGTAATCATTGTAACCTTGTCTTGAAATCAGAAGTTTTTCATAGAAGTAAAACGTGTGGAGACGTTGGATCGATCGTAAGTAATTAAGGTAAGAAAATGCGCTCGTCGGATCAGCAAGTGTGACGAGATCGGAGATGAAGCTCGTTTGCATCATCGAGTCCTGAATCATCATGCCGGGATGCCATGAGAATTGTTCGCTTTCGTCAAAAAATAACGTTTTTAAATCTGTCGGATGAGCCAGTGCGCTCAACCCTAAATTCATCGGACCAATGCCGATGCCGATTAAGTCATACATAGAAAAAGCCTCCCAATTCGATATTGTTCTAAAACAATACCCGAAAAGGAAGGCGGACGAAACGTCAGGCTGAAGTTTACAGCTGGTCGGTCGTCGTTGTTTTCGTCTCGACCGTCATCGTTTTTCCGTCACGGATGATTGTCAGTGAGAGTGGACCGTCTGATTTGATGAGTGCCGTTTTGATATCGACGAATCCTTTAATCTCGGAGTCGTTGATTTTCGTGATCACGTCACCTGTTTTCAGTTTAGCCGCAGCAGCTGGACTGTTCGGTTCGACTGACATGACGACGACACCTGTTTTTTGACTGTCTGGTAAGTTAACTTGATCTTTTAAATATCCAGCAGGGAACGCCGCCACATCTTGTAAGGAAACACCGAGTGTCGGATGTTCGACTTTACCGTTCGTCTCAAGTTGTTTAAGGATTGGTAATGCATCATCGATTGGAATACTGAAACCGACACCTTCAACACCCGACTCGGCAATTTTCATCGAGTTGATACCGACGAGTTGTCCTTGTTCATTGATCAAGGCACCGCCTGAGTTACCAGGATTGATCGCGGCATCCGTCTGGATGACCGTTGTATTAAAGTCGTCTTGTCCATCGTTATTCGTATCGACCGGTACAGTCCGGTCTTTCGAACTGACGATTCCGCGGGTAACGGAATTTTGGAATTCACCAAGTGGATTACCAATTGCAAGGACAGTCTGTCCGGCTTTTAAGTCAGCCGATTTCCCGAGTGTGATGACGCCTGGAACGTCGTTTGCGTCGACTTCTAACACGGCTAAGTCATACGTTTCGTCACTACCGAGTAATTTGGCTTGAAGTGTTTTACCGTTGTTAAGTGTGACATCAAGTTTTGATGCGCCATCGACGACGTGGTGGTTCGTAATGATGTATGCTTTTCCATTTTCTTTTTTATAAATGACACCAGATCCCGAGCCGGCAGCTGCTTCTTTTTGCGACATCGCATTACCGGTTTGATAATTCGTCACCGTTACAACGGATTTTTGAGCAGTGGCGACTGCATTCGTCACTGGATCATTCGACGTCGTCGAGACTTGTTTTGGCATTCCGTTTGAGAGTGGTGTGTCCGCGACCTGTTGCTCTTGATCGAGTAAAATCGGAAACGCGATCGTTGCCGTCAGAACGGCACCGATGATTCCTCCAGTCAATCCAGGTAAAAGTCCTTTTGTTTTTCCAGCCATAAGTCGTCATCCCTTCCTGTATGATTTCTGACTTCATCATAGCAAATGAAGCGACTTGTCACCTGATTACGGGAGACATTCCGAAATGACTCATCATTCCCCATAATTCGACGACAATTTCTAAAAGTTGAGATAATCGGATCAGTTCGATACACTGAAGCTGTTTCGAATGAATCCGTAAAGTGGAAAGAGAGAGTGAATGATCATGCTATTACGTCTAGTCTATGGAGCAGGATTATTGTTTGCGGGAGTTGGTCATTTCCGCAACGAGAAAGGGTTTGTCAGCATCATGCCGTCGTTCATTCCGTTTAAGCGCTTTTTCGTCCAAGTAACGGGTGTGATCGAGATCGCTTATGGTCTCATGCTGTTGACAGGAAAAGGAGTACATCTCGTTCGTAAGACGCTTCCGGCCTTTTTGTACGCGGTCTTACCGGCAAACGTCAATATGGCCGTCAATCCGAAGCCGGTCAATGGGAAGCGCCTTCCATCATGGTTGCTCTGGACACGTTTGCCGCTTCAATGGGGACTGATCGCCTTGGCCAAACGCCTGAAATGAATCGGAACAAAAAGCCGCCGAAATGGCGGCTTTTTGTTTTAGAAACGTTTATTGACAGCAAGTAATGCGGCTTTTGCGATCTCTTCATAGGTAGAGTCGTTCGGATGGAACTGATCGCTTGATAAATCACGTTTGACGTCGCGAACGAGATTGAATGTGTCGATGATTTCGACGTCATATTCAATCCCGAGCGTCCGGGATTTAGCATTCCAGTCTTGCACGATCACATCGAACGCCTCACCGTTTTCCGTTGCCCGGAAAGGATTATAAAGTCCGACGTAGAAGATGACAGCATCCGGATTTTGTTCGCGCAGAATCCGGAACGTCTTTTTTAAGTTGTCTTGAGCCGTCGTAATCGTCGCGGCCGTTTTCTTTGCATCGAAATTCGTGACACCTTCGCCACGATTGAACAAGTCATTTCCGCCGATCGTCACCGAGATGACTTTCGCTTGACTGACTGAGCGTAGGACTTCTTTTTGTTTGAGTTGTTTTAATAAATTTTCCGTCCGGGCACCACTGACGGCAAGATTCTGAAAACGCTCGACCGTGTTCGCTTTGACGAGGTCACGTCCGACAAGAGCAGCATAACTATTTCCGTTAGATGCTCCGACACCACGCGTCAAGGAATCACCAAGCGCGACGTACGTTCCGCCTTTTTTGACAGGTTCTTCCTTCGTTGGTGTGAGGACGGCACGCTTCGGTGGATTGACGACATCACTATAGGCGTTGACGAAACCGTAACCAAACAGCGCGGTCAGTAAGAGTGAAACGGTTAAAAACAGGGACCAGCGTAATCGCTTCATGAACGTTCCTCCTTCTAGGTTCTATCCTGATTGTAGCAAATGTAGAAAGAATGTGCGGAAATGAAGTGTTCTGACAAGTCAAATGATTCATTATTCCGCTAGAATAGACAATAAGAGGTGAGAGACGTGAAACCAACAGTGAAATTAGAAGATGTAACAAAGGTGATCGGAAAAAAGACGATCATCGATAATATCTCGTTTGAAATTCAACCGGGTGAGGTCTTCGGCTTCCTTGGACCGAACGGGGCAGGGAAAACGACGACGATCCGGATGCTCGTCGGACTGATTAAACCGACGTCCGGTAAAATCACAGTCTGTGACTTCGACGTCCGCAAACAGTTCGTCCAAGCGATGGAGCGGATTGGTTCGATCGTTGAGAACCCGGAGTTGTATAAATATTTGACAGGTCGTGAAAATTTACAAGTCTTCGCCCGGATGTTACCGAATGTCGACGAGGCAAGGATTCAGGAAGTCATCGATCTCGTCGATTTGACGGCGCGGGTCGACGATCAAGTCCGGACATACTCACTCGGGATGCGTCAGCGTCTCGGTATCGCCCAAGCACTACTCGGACGCCCAAGCGTCTTGATTCTCGACGAACCGACGAATGGTCTCGATCCGATGGGGATTCGGGATTTGCGTCAATTCATACGCCGGCTCGTCGAGGAAACGGGACTGTCGGTCCTCGTCTCGAGTCATATTCTCGCTGAAATCGAGATGCTCGCCGATCGTGTCGCGATCATGAGTTACGGTAAAATCGTCCAAGTCGGAACGGTCAAGGAGCTGGTCGAGTCGCTTGCTCCTGGTGTTGATTGGCGTGTCGACGATGCCTTCAAGGCGAACGAGATTTTATCGGCTTCTGATTTAGTCCAAGTATCCGAAGTCGTCGATGCGAATACGGTCCATACCTTGATGGATGCTAGTAAGACGCCGGCACTCAACAAGCAGTTGCTTGAAGCAGGTGTTGAAGTTTGGACGATCGAACGGAAAGTCCAGACGCTTGAAGATCTGTTCATCACGTTAACGGGAGGCGATCACATTGCGTAATCCGAACATGATCGGTCTCGTCCGAAATGAAGTGACGAAAATCGCTTCAAAACGTCGGTTTGCTGTCGTTGCGATCATCCTCATCGTCCTCGTCTCAATGTTTACGTACGCACAGTATCGAGACATTCAAGAACAGATCAAAAAGCAAGGAACACTCGATTGGCGGGTTGAACTTCAACAAGATATCGTCGATACACAGAACCGTCTTGCTTCTAGCAGTATTCAAGATGAGTTCCGTCAGTTCCTTGAATTCGACCTAAAACAAAACCAATACTATCTCGATAACGACATCAATCCGAATTATCCGGGAGCCCCGACGTTCATCCGGATTTTCTTCTCGCAAGGATTGACGTTGATTTTACCGCTGTTCATCATCGTCATCATGGCGGACATCGTCAGCGGGGAACAAAATGACGGAACGATCAAGACGTTGCTGTCGCGACCGGTCCGGCGTTGGAAGATCCTCATGGCGAAATGGTTGACGGTGTTACTTTATACATCGATGCTGATGGCATTGACCGTCGTCGTCTGTTATGCGATATCCGGAATCGTCCTCGGTTATGACGGCTGGACCGCACCGATCTTGACCGGATTCCAAGCTTCACCGAGCGGAACGTTCTCGACTGAATTCGTGCATACGTTACCGATGTGGGAGTATCTGTTGATGGCGGTCGGTCTAGCCTGGATCGTCACGGCGGTCGTCGGGACGATTGCCTTGATGGTCTCCGTTCTCGTCAAGAATACGGCGACAGGCATCGGGATCATGATGGCAGTTTTGATTTCCGGTACGTTACTGACGACGCTCGGTTCGAGCTGGACGAGTTCGAAGTATCTCGTCAACGTCAACTTTGGACTGATTAACTACCTTGATGGTCAAGCGCCACCGATCGAAGGGATGACACTTCCGTTTTCGCTTGCTGTCCTCGGTTGTTGGACGGCCGCGGCACTAATCGTTGCCTTCTGGAACTTCACGCAAAAAGATATGTATTAAGACAAACGGGTCCACCTGAAGAGGGGACCCGTTTGTCATGATTTATGAGGCAATTTGTCGTATGTTTCCATTATTTTTTGATACTGAAGCTGTGTCGGTATGGAAGCGTCTAATTTTAGAACAGGGGAAACCGACCGTTCCATTTGCAATTGGTGTTCCGCGAACGTGCCGATCATCTTCGGGTCCGTCGCTGTATGATACGTCCGGCACCAGTCGAGGAACTCATTTGATCCTGAAAAGTCAGGATAACGTGCTGCTTCGCGTGCGATGAGCCGTTCCATCCGGAGCGATTCGTCGAGCGACAGGAAGACGAGCAAGTCCCGATTGGTGAAACCATCCGGGTGCCAGGCGAAGACGGAACCGGAGACGACGTAATCACGGTAAGTCAGTATATCTGCTTCATACATGGAAAATCGCTCGGAGACGTCACGTTTTTCAGTGAACTTCGTATCTTTCCAGAGATAATGGTCGGTATCGATCCACGCAATCCGTTCCGATTGTCCGATGAATGCACCTAGTGTACTTTTTCCAGTACCAGACCCACCAATGATTTGAATGCGCACGAGAACCAGCTCCTTTCGAAATAATCTACTAGCACACAGAACAGGCCCGGGCATGATGCCGGACCTGTTCTGTGGAAGAAGGAAATCTTCCTATGTCGCCTCGTGCCAACACAAGACATGGAATCGAGAGGCAGTGCCTCTAATAGGAAGCCGATGCAGGTCAGCCTCCGCGCTACGTACCAATCGTACTTTTATCATACTGATTCCAAGAATTGGTGTCAAACCTGCTCGAAAGGGTTTACAAACCATTCAAACCGTCAAAAGAGAGAATAACGATGACTAGAGGAGGAACGACCATGGCAGATTGGAGCATCATGCTGACAGGCGTCGTCATTTGTGGATGGTGCATCTTTAGTGCCATCTATGACGATTTCATCCGTCGCGTATAAGACAAGTAAGTGTGGAACCGTCCAAGGAGGGCGGTTTTTTTGTGGATTTTTTTAATCCGAGTAAGTGGCTGTGGTACACTCGAATCAAAAATGAAAAAGATAAAGAATGGGTGAAGCAGAATGAAGAAACAACCAGTTATCGTCATCGTCGGACCGACGGCAGTCGGAAAAACGAAGACAGGCATTGAACTCGCAAAACGACTAAACGGAGAGGTCTTATCCGGAGATTCGGTTCAAGTCTATCAAGGGATGGACATCGGATCGGCAAAAGTGACGACCGAAGAGATGGAAGGAGTGCCGCATCATCTGCTTGATCTCGTTACACCGGACGACGAGATGAGTGTAGCCCGTTTCCAAACGGTTGCCCGAGCAACGATCGATGAGATCGCGAGCCGTGGTAAGTTGCCGATCATCGTCGGCGGAACAGGGCTTTACATCCGTTCAATTTTATATGACTACCAGTTTACTGAGCAGGCAGAAGATCCAGCCTTACGGGCTGAACTCGAAGCGTATGCGGCAACACATGGAGCAACTGCACTACATGATCGGTTAAAGGAACTCGATCCGGTGCGCGCAGAAGCGATTCATCCGAATAACATCCAGCGGGTCGTTCGGGCGATCGAGGTCGCGCGGACTGGTCAGACACAAACGACTGGCAGTCAACCGGCACTCTACGAGAGTTTGTTGTTCGTTTTACACATGAAAGACCGGGATCGTTTGTATGACCGGATTGATCAGCGGGTAGACATGATGGTCGACAGTGGCCTTCTAGAGGAAGTGGCGCGTCTGGACGCTGCCGGGTATCGACAGACGAAGGCGTTGCAAGCGATTGGTTATAAAGAGATGTTACCTGTTCTTGACGGAGCACCACTCGATCCTGCTGTTGACATGCTAAAACGGAACACACGACGCTTCGCCAAACGCCAATTGACCTGGTTCCGTCATCAATTTGATGGCGTTTGGGTAGATATGGGAAAGTTTTCATTTGAAGAAACGTTCAAAATTATCTATGATAGAACTGTAGAGTTTCTGAAAGCGGTTAAATAAGAGTTGCCCGAAGACAGAAACAGATAAAAAGAGGGGGCACGGGGAATCATGAAAGCGACATACAACATTCAGGACGTCTTTTTAAATCAATTACGGAAAGATGCAGTCCCAACGACGGTTTTCTTAATCAGCGGGTATCAATTACGGGGGCTGATCAAGTCATTTGATAACTTCACGGTCATTTTGGAGTCAGAAGGCAAACAGCAATTAATCTACAAACACGCGATCTCGACGTTCGCACCAGCGCGCAACGTGACGTTATATGAGCAAGAAGAGACACAAGAAGTCTCTCGCTAATGAAAAAGACGACCGGGGGGTCGTCTTTTTTTGTTCAATTTATTATTTATAAGCTGGCTGAGCAAGCGTACGAAGAACCTCGACAGGATATCGCTCCAAGTCGAGGATATCAAATCCGATGAATCCGGTATGATCGGTTTCAGCAAAGTAGAACGTTACCCCTTGAAGAAGGCACGAACTTTTCGGAACCATGTTTCGCAATCGAAGCGAGAAACAAGTTGCTTGTTCCTCATAAAGGAATGCATCGGCAAGACTGTCACGGATCACGTTTGCCTCTTCATTAAAAAATTCGATTCCGACGATGCGCCCCTCTTGATCAACGTCTACGCTAAGGAATGCATTTTCTTCTAGCTCGTCCGTGTCTTCAATTACGGGAGTAAATGTTTTTGGAAATAGATATAGATATCCCATTTTTGCTTCTTGATCATAAGTCATTCGAATCGTCATTCATGTCACTTCCAAGTCTAATGAATTTTTTACAATAACGGCGTCAGTGCCTCGACCGCCTCTTCATAACGCCGGAGCGAGACATCCTTATAAAGACACGTCTTCTGCAGGCGTTCTTCTTTCGTCATCTCGTCCTGATACGTTTTTAAAATGAAACTGTTGCGTAACATCGACGGCGTCAAGATCCGTTTATTATCGGACCGTTCATTCAGCTGACGCATCATCTTCGTGATCATGACGATCGACAATTGCTTTGGTGCATTCTTACTATAGACCCAGCGGAACGTCATCCGTGCGAAGTCGAAGGCGACGAAAAAGGGATCGGTGCTGTGATAACGGGGGCGGACCGGCTCCGGAATCGTCTTCAAGTAACGCAACATGATATCTTGATCTTCCCGCTCGAGATGAAGCAGGTAACGATTACCAAGTCGGTCGTGAACGGTCATCTCTTGCTGGGCGAAGTTGAGATCGTGCATCTTTAAGCCGATGATGTGATGGACGCGTAAACCGTAGCGATAAAACAGGCGGAGAATCAGTTCGTTTCGATCAATCAAATATGGACGGGCCTTCAATTGATGTTCCGTCAAGCCGCGATCGGATTGATTCGTTCGGACGAGTTGCTCGTATTCCTTAAAGGAAGCGACGTGTTTTGCCGTCAATTCATGTGTCGGTTGTGCGTATTCGATCAGCTTCGCCTTCGTTTGTCGAATTTGGTAATTGACTTGATTGATGACGGTGACGATTCGGGCGACCGTCGCTTGTTGGTAGAGTTTCTCTTCGATCAAGTACTCATTGATGAACGTCTTCCACGTCTCGATCGAAATCGCCTTGAAATCATCGATCGTCTCAAGTGGTTGATCGACATCCGTCATATAGCGGTGGACTTCGATTAAATCGTACCGATAGCGCCGGACGGTCGAAAGTTGTCGTCCGCTTGTCGTTAAATAAAATAGGTAGCGTTCAATGAACTCTGGAAGCGTATACGACTGTTCGCGTGCCATCGTTTTCCTCCCTTTCGTAATGGTGTTTCTTCCATCATAAACCGAACGGATGTTTCCTGTCCAAAAAAGTTCAGACGAACCGGTGGCTGTGGTATGATAAGGGGCGCAGTACGTCTTTACTCGTGAAAGGAATGATATTATGTCAGAACGCGTCATCGTCGTTGGTTGCCAGCTCCCCGGTGTCCCGGACCATGTCTATGAAGAATCGGTCGCGGAGCTCGAAGCACTCGTAACGACTGCGCATGGTGTCGTCGTCGGTCGTTTGGATCAGAAACGACAAGCGATTGACCGCCGTACGTTCATCGGAAAAGGAAAGGTTGAGGAACTCGTTGCGTTAGCAGACGAACTTGAACCTGATTTAATCATATTCAATGCCGAAGTCACGCCCGGTCAAATGAAAAATATCCGGATTGCCTTATCAGACCCGGAAGCGATCAAGTTGATCGACCGGACGCAGTTGATTCTCGATATCTTCGCTGGACGTGCCCAATCACGCGAAGGGAAATTGCAGGTCGAACTGGCACAGATGAGTTATCTGTTGCCACGTCTTGCTGGGCAGGGAACACAACTGTCACGTCTTGGTGGCGGAATTGGAACACGTGGACCAGGTGAGTCGAAACTCGAGACGGATCGTCGTCATATCCGGCGCCGCGTCGATGAGATTTCGAAACAACTCGAGACATCCGTCGCGCATCGTGCCCGTTACCGGGAACGTCGCAAAGAGAACCAGACGTTCCAAATCGCACTCGTTGGTTATACGAATGCCGGCAAATCAACGATCTTCAACCGATTGACTCAAGCCGACACATACGAAAAGGATGAGTTGTTCGCGACGCTCGATCCGTTGACACGTCAAGTCGATTTGCCAGAAGGTGGGCAAATCCTCCTGACGGATACGGTCGGTTTCATTCAAGATCTGCCGACAAAGTTGATCGCAGCGTTCCGTTCGACACTCGAGGAAGTGCTAGAAGCGGACTTGATCCTCCACGTCGTCGATGCGTCGAGTGAGCATTACTTGAACCAGATGCAGACGACGAACGATGTTCTCGATGAACTCGGTGCCGGTGACATCCCGCAGCTAGAAGTCTACAACAAGAAGGATCAGCTGAACCGCTTGTTTACAGGCGGGAAACTGTTGATCTCTGCACTTGATCCGCAGGACATCGAGCGTTTGATTGAAGAGATCGAACGTTCAATCAGTGAGATCCTCGAGTATCTCGAGATCCGCATCCCGGTTGATGGTTTTGCTCATTACAATCCGGCAAAGGAAGTCATGATGAACTTGAAGGAATCGTTCGAAGAAGATGGTTCCGTCATTCTAAAAGGTTACTTGCGTAAAGATACGCGTCTATACGCGACATTGAAACAATACGAGGTGTAAACATGTTTTCAGAATTAATCCATTACGAAACGCTTCGTCCGCTCATTGACCGGGCGGAGGAACAGATCGCTCCGTACGTCAAGAAGGCGCAAGAGGTCGCGGAATATAATCAATTCCGTGTCCTTGATGCGTTTCGGCGTCACAAGGTCAGTGATTTTCATTTCATGCCGTCAACAGGTTACGGCTACAACGATGAAGGACGCGATACGCTCGAACGGATCTATGCCGACGTCTTCGGTGCGGAAGCCGGTCTTTGTCGTCCACAAATCATCAGCGGCACCCACGCAATCGGTATCGCGTTGTTCGGTTTGTTATTGCCGGGCGATGAACTGCTCTATATCACAGGAAAACCATACGACACGCTCGAAGAGATCGTCGGAATTCGTGGTGACGGACGCGGTTCATTAAAGGAACTGGGCGTCCACTATGATGTCGTCGAGATGAAAAACGCCGAGACGATCGACGTACCGGCCGTTCTCGAACGGATCACACCGCAGACGAAGGTCGTCGGGATTCAGCGTTCAAAAGGGTATGCGACGCGACGCAGTCTACCGGTTAATGAAATCGGTGAAGCGATCGCCGCCATCAAAGACGCTCATCCCCATGTCTTGATTTTCGTCGATAACTGCTATGGTGAATTCGTCGAGACGATCGAACCGACGCACGTCGGGGCAGACTTGATGGCAGGGTCGTTGATCAAGAATCCGGGTGGTGGTCTTGCGAAGACTGGCGGTTATCTCGTCGGTCGAACGGACTTGATCGAACGGGCATCGTTCCGGATGACGACGCCAGGGATTGGCGCCGAAGCCGGTCCATCGTTATCCGCACTTCCGGATATGTATCAAGGTTTCTATATGGCACCACATACGGTCAGCCAAGCGTTGATGGGTGCGATGTTCACGTCAAGCATGCTCGGTCAGTTCGGCTTTGACACGGCACCGCACCATACGGCAGAACGGACGGATTTGATTCAATCGGTCTCGTTCCATGCGCCGGAGCCGATGATTGCTTTCTGTCAGGCGATCCAAGCTGCTTCACCCGTCAATGCACATGCGTTACCAATTCCGGATTATATGCCGGGATATGCGGACGATGTCATCATGGCAGCAGGAACGTTCGTACAAGGCTCATCGATCGAGTTGTCAGCGGATGGTCCGATCCGTGCACCCTATACTGCATACGTCCAAGGTGGTTTAACGTATAGCCACGTCAAGATCGCGATTATCTCAGCCGTCAATCACTTGATGGAAAAACAATTAATTCCAGAAAAAAACGTTTAATACTAGCATATCTCGTGAAAACGACCTCTGAACGACTTCGAGTAAAGTGATTAAAAAAGTTGTGTTAACTTTTCTTACATCGCTTGACAAGTTGCCTGACAGAGGTTTATTCTCATGGAGTAAGGAAAAAGGAGGAACCACATGGCAGACTCATCACGCCAGTCCAAGCCACTATTTCCCATCGGAGTCGTTCAAGAGTTGACCGCGTTATCTGCCCGCCAGATCCGATATTACGAAGAACAGGGACTGATTAAGCCGGAGCGGACAGAGACGAAGCGTCGCCTCTATTCGTTCAACGATGTCGATCGACTGTTGTCGATTAAGGAATACCTGGATCAGGGACTGAATATCGCAGGGATCAAATTGATTTTCGAAAACGATCTCGTCAAACGCGAACGCGTTGCGGAGAGCGTCGTCGAGACGCGCCCGGAACTATCTGACGGCGAATTGTATAAACTCCTGAAAAATGAATTGAAGGAAGCAGGACGACATGGAAAGACGTCGCTCATCCAAGGTGAGCTCGGGCGTTTCTTCAAGTAAGGACCTGTAACCATATAAAAACGAATCGGAGAGGGGATTTGTCACATGACACGTCGCAACATTACACGAGAAGACATTTTGAAAATCGCTAAAGCTGAGGATGTACGCTTCATTCGCTTACAGTTCACAGATATCCTCGGAACGATCAAGAACGTTGAAATTCCAGTAAGCCAATTGGAAAAAGCACTTGATAACAAAATGATGTTCGATGGTTCATCGATTGAAGGATTCGTCCGGATCGAAGAATCAGATATGTATCTCTTCCCAGACTTAAACACATGGGTCGTCTTCCCATGGACAGAAGATGGAACAGGGAAAGTTGCACGTTTAATCTGTGACATCCATAATCCGGATGGCTCGCCGTTCGCAGGAGACCCACGTGGTCAGCTCAAACGGGTACTTAAAGATATGGAAGAACTCGGTTTCACATCATTCAACGTTGGACCAGAGCCAGAATTCTTCCTCTTCAAGAAAGATGAAAAAGGTCGTCCGACACTTGAATTGAACGACCAAGGTGGATACTTCGACCTCGCACCAGTCGATCTTGGTGAAAATTGCCGTAAAGAAATCGTCATCGAGCTCGAGAACATGGGCTTTGAAATCGAAGCATCACACCACGAAGTCGCTCCAGGTCAGCACGAAATCGACTTCAAATATGCGGATGCGATCACGACAGCGGATAACATCCAAACGTTCAAACTTGTTGTCAAGACGATCGCGGCGAAGCACAACTTGCACGCGACATTCATGCCAAAACCACTCTTCGGAGTCAACGGATCAGGAATGCACGCGAACATGTCGCTCTTCAAAGGCAACGAGAACGTCTTCTTCGATGAAGGCAACGAAGACATGCAATTGTCGGATGATGCACGTGCCTTCACAGCAGGTATCCTCAAACACGCACGTGCCTTCACAGCAGTTTGTAACCCGACAGTCAACTCATACAAACGTCTTGTTCCTGGCTACGAAGCACCTTGCTACGTCGCATGGTCAGCACGTAACCGTTCACCACTCGTCCGTGTTCCTGCAGCACGTGGACTCTCGACTCGTATCGAAGTTCGTTCAGTCGATCCAGCAGCGAACCCGTACCTTGCGCTTGCGACATTGCTCGCTTCAGGTCTTGATGGAATCAAGAACAACTTGAAAGCACCGGCTCCAATCGACCGTAACATCTACGTCATGGACAAACCGGAACGCGTTGCGAACGGAATCGATGATCTTCCATCAACACTCAGCCACGCACTCGAAGTCTTGAAAGCGGATGACGTCGTCATGCACGCTCTCGGCGATCACATCGCAGAGCACTTCGTTGAATTGAAAGAAATCGAATGGGATATGTTCCGGACGCAAGTCACGGAATGGGAACGCGATCAGTACATGGTCTTGTTCTAATATAAGAAAAAACAAAAAAAGT
>NZ_DJTL01000005.1:45073-90331 GCF_002439205.1 Exiguobacterium sp. UBA6309
ACTTTTTTTGTTTTTTCTTATAGAATAAAATTGTAAAAGTTTAATTTTTTTATTGTAAATACATTATTTTTCTAAGGGGAAGAACAGTATGGAATTAGATGTCTTTTTAATAGGTTCACTAGCAAATGAAGCCAGGTTCAAAGAACATAATCGAAATTTTTCTGTAATCAGAAATGTAAATGATTTTACTAATTTACAATTTTTTCTTGAGGTATTAAATGAGGATGATATACCTAGTGATTATCAAAAAATATTTAAAAATAAATTTGTTGCTGGGTATGATGACATATTAAAAAATGAAGAATGGGAAACATTGATGAAGGATACACCTTTATATGATAAGGAAATTGCATTTCGTGAGTTTGCTGCTGATAAGTTATTTATTTTTAAACCTTACATAGAAGAAAATAAATATGGTGATAAACAAATAAAGATTTCTAAAAAAAGTAATTTAAGAATTATAAAAAGACCAGAAGGTATATCTGATAATAGTGTAGGAAGCCTTGTTACGATTCCAATTTACAATGATTATAATCGATATTCGTTTGAAAAGAGATTATTAGAGTCGAAGTCTATTGGAAACTATGACTATTTAGAGAAAATTACTACTTCATGTTTAGTATCAGGTGATTATCTTTACGGAGAATTCAATGATTTTGAAAAGCTAAATGATGGATGGCATGTTTCACCTAACGATGTGATAAAAAAAGTTGCAATAGATTTTGAATTTTACAAGGATTACAGCATCATAGAAGATCACGCTATTTATATGGACTTTGAATTTTTCCGAGAAATAATTTTAGAAGAAGGTCTTTTGAAGAATGGTGAAATTGTTCGATTAGATAAAACAATTAAATTAAAAGAAATTAGTGAAGAAACGTATGAAGAATTTGAAGAAAGTGAATTTATATTTCAATTACTCGAAAATCTAAAGCAAAAAAAACTTGTTTTTGAAGAAAAACAGGTAATAAATTTTCATACTGCATTAAAGACAAGAAGATTAGTAATTTTGGGGGGAGCATCAGGTACTGGGAAGTCCCAGTTAGTCCTTAACTATGCAGAATCTTTAGGTTTAACTAATAAAGATAATAATCAATTTAAAATGGTACCAGTAAAACCTAATTGGAAAGATGATTCTGATTTAATCGGTTACTTAGATACTATTAATAATATATATAGGCCTTCAGAAACAGGATTAATAGATATTTTGATTGAGGCAAAGGATAATAAAGATAAAATTTTTATGGTTTGTTTTGATGAAATGAATTTAGCTAAGGTAGAGCATTATTTCTCGCAATTCCTTAGCGTATTAGAGTTGTACGGAAATGAGCGGAAATTGTCTCTATATAGTAAAAAATTAGTGGGAAGAGTAATTAATGGAGAACAGTATCCTCATGAGATAACAATCCATTCTAATGTTCTGTTTGTAGGTACAATTAATGTAGATGAAACTACACAAACATTATCTGATAAAGTGCTAGATCGGAGTAATTTTATTGAATTCAATACTCCTACTAATCATATAAATAATTGGGCTAATAGTATTAAACAAAATATTGATACGAAATCTATCAAGGATAATAGATTTGAAAAAACGGTTGTGGATTTATATCATTTTGATAATTGGTCGAATAACAATAAAGAAATAGCTCTTAATATACTTGAAATTGAAACCTTAAATCAAATCAATAACACATTAACTAAAACAGATTTTTCAAAAGGGATTGGTTTTAGGGTTTTAGATCATATTAATTCATATATGCTAAACTTACCGAATAGTAGTTTAAGTAGGGAAGAAGCATTTGATTTGCAAATTTCTCAAAAGATTATTCCGAAAATAAGAGGTACAGCTGAAGAATTAGAAGGGATTTTATTAGATGATAAGAATGGATTGCTTAATATATTTGATGAAAATAACAGTTTTAAAGTAACGGTTTCAAATATAAAAAATAAGATTAGGGAGCTAAGTTTGTATGGTTATACATACTGACTCTCTTTCATTTAAGGTATCATTTATTACCTATCATTCTAGTACTCCTAACAAAATAGTAAAAGAAAATTTCGTTAAAAAATATTCGGATGATCCAAAAATGAATTTTATAGAAGATCTAAATATTAATGAATACGATAATTTGGTAGTACGCTTTTCTTCAAATAAAACAGAGAATGCAAAGCTATATATGAGTTGTTTTGAATTTTTAAATGATGAAAATCGAAGTATGGAAACTGATGAAAATGGATTTGAGTATATTATTCCAAATAATGAAGCAGTTATTCATAGACATTTTCATAATGATGTAGGAGTTCCATTGATTCCTGGTGTGTACAAAATAAAGGCTGTAGTTGATGGGATTAATTATTATAGTCAAATTCTCGTGAAACCAAAAAACTTAGATGTTGAAGAACATCAGAAAATGATTCATGAAATTGAAACACATGCTAATGGTCTTGCGCGAGATTGGATTAGAAAAAAAAATACTCCTGACTTTTTTAGAGGCATAGATGGGATGGACCCTACGTACATTGATTATGCGTTTTTATTAGTAAATCATAATTCAGTTATTAGAAATGCCATAAAAGTAATTTCTAAAAATCCATATTCTATTTTAGAAAAAAATTACAAATTAAGTTCGATAAATAAAGGAGAAAAAATTGATCTTACATCAATAAAAATGAATCAAATGAAAAATAATTCTTCTTTATTTAGTTTAAGGTCGTACTCGGACACCCAAGTCTATTCGTACTTTTACAAGGACTCTTATTTCAATAACGTTAATATGTACCTAAAAAAAGTAGTTTCTAAACTAATTGAAATTTTAAAGAAATCAAATCAGGATATTCATATTTTAAAAAGTCATTTATTGTCAGAAATAGTGATTTTAAAGAGATATAGCAAATCATCCAATCAAGGTGATAGATCTAAAATTATGCATAAAGAAAAACAACTAATAAAATTAGAAGAATTAGAACACTCTTCAAAGCAACTCGAAAAAAACTTAAGTGGTTTTTCAAATAATTCATTCTTAGGAAAAATTCAAAAAAGTAATAAGAAAATCGTTTCACAACAATTTATTAAAAGTCCTGGTTATAATACATTCCATAAACTATATAATATAATTGGTAATAACTTGAACGATAGCATTAAAGATTTATTTGAGTATAGTTGGAAGTCTTCAGAAGAACTATATGAGTATTGGTGCTTCATTAAGATTATAGAATGCTTAATAGAATTGAATTTTAAACCAATAAATGGGTGGATTTATAGTAGCTCAAATAACAATAATTCTATAAACATTCCCGCTATTCCGGATAATACATCAATAGAATTTATTAAAAACGAAGTTAAATTAGTATTCATTTTTAATTCTTCAATAGGAACTACTCCTGAAAAAGCGAAAAAAGAAAATTCGCCGTATTGGACTAGATCCAATAGAAATAAACCGGACTTTAGAATAGACATTTATACTCAAGGGGAGTTTAAAAAAACAATTGTTCTTGATTCAAAGTACAGTCCTTCAAAAAATATATGGAATAAGAACTCTTATCAAGATAATAAAGTTGTTAATCAACTAAAAATGTATGCGAATATGATAATTAAAGTTGATACAAAAAATACACATGTTGTAGATGAAGTAATTGCACTATGTCCTACAGAAATAAGTAAAGATAAGTACATTGAAGTTGATCAAAATCATCTAGTCACTATAGCTACATTGAAACCAGGAACTAAAAATAATGAATTTATAAATCGATTGAACTACCTGTTAAACTGATAGAACATTCATTTAGTAAAGAGGTTATTTTAGAAGATGAATAGAACTTTTATAAGAGCACTATTGATTTAAAGTCTGAATCAAAGAGGTGTTTCGAATGAAGAAGGGATATGGAGGTAAAGAAATCACGGTTTATTTTGATTCCGAAGTCTGCATTCACTCTGGTCATTGTGTACAAAGTCTACCAACTGTCTTTGATGTCAAACGACGTCCGTGGATTGAAGAGGACGGGGCACCGGTGGAAGACGTCATGCGGGTCGTCGACGGTTGTCCGAGCGGCGCCTTATCTTACGAACGGAGAGAAACAAATGGAGCTTAAACGAGCAGAACGTAAAATCGAAGCCCATCAGGAAGGTGAAGTGATTGGAGAAATCACTTACAGCGATACGAACAACGGCATGTGGATCATCGATCACACGTATGTTGATCCCGCGCACCGGAACCAACAGATTGGGGAACAACTTGTTACCGAGATCGTCAACTGGGCACGGGAAGCAAACGTCAAGCTACTGCCGTTATGTCCGTTTGCGAAAAAAGAGTTCGAACATCAATCGGATTATCAGGACGTACAAGCAAATACGTGATCATAAAAATCTCCTCCGGTCTCTCAAGACTAGAGGAGATTTTTTCGAGTCATTGTTTGTGATCTCTGACTTTCATTTTGCGAGAAACAACCATCGCACCGAAATAGGCGATGATGTACAACACGACCAGTCCTTGTTTTAGCATATAAGGTAGATCCATTTGATTCACAAGTAGAAAACTAGCGCACGATAAAATTAAAAAGGGTATTAGCCACTTGTTCGGCACATCAGCACCTCCTTCACTATCTATGTATTTCCATTTTAAGGATAACATAAAATATTTACCGAAATATGTTAAAGATGAATAACTTGCTTACAGATAAATCCGTAGAAACGCCATCGTGACGACACCGGTGATGACCGTCCAAGAAAGACTTTTACTGAAAATCGCGACTGCCATCGTCGGTAGGGCGGCGAAGACATGAAGCGTCGAAATCGTCGGGAACGCGTTGTCTTGCGCGATAAGTAAATTTTGAAAGAAGAGGGCGCCAAGCAGGCAGACGGGAATGAACGAGAGCCATTCCGTTACAAGGCGCGGTAACGTCAGTCCATGAAGGACGAGAAACGGTAAGATACGTGGAATCCAAGTGACGAGTCCACAAGCTAAAAAGAGACCGATTAATTCTGGGCGGATTTCCATCGTGTGATCACGACTCCTATACTAGCGCCACCGAGTGTCGCGCAAAGAACGGCGACTTCCGCAGAAAAGTAGCGCATGGTGATGTAAAGCAAAAGTAAGACGATCAATAAGAGGCAACTATTCACGGCAATGCGGGTACGTTCTCCTTCAAATTGTAAGTACAATAAACCGATGAACATCGCCGTCAGAGCAAAGTCGAGACCGAAGCGCTCGGGATCAGGAAACCAGCTACCGACAAGTGCACCGAGAACGGTTGCGATAATCCAGCTAAGATACGCGGTCAGATTTAAGCCATGCATGAAGGACGGTGAGATCTTCCCTTTTTGCGCAGTATTCATTGCGACAGCGAACGATTCATCCGTCAGTAACGTCCCGGTACCGAGTCGATCACGAAGGTGGCGTGTCTCGACGTGCGGAGCGAGCGTCAGACTCATTAACAAGTGCCTGAGATTGACGATGAATGTCGTCAGAATGATGGCAGAGGCAGGACTATTTAATAGCAAGAGACTCGTGATGATGAATTGAGCGGCGCCGGCATAGATGAAGACGGACATGAATCCGACTTCAATAGGGGATAAGCCGGAGGCACGACCGACGATTCCGGCTGAGAAGCCGATGCCGATATAGCCAAGGACGGTGGGTAGACAGGCGCGGACACCTGCTTGAAAGGCTGATGACATTTGATTCCTCCTCTTTTTTAAGAGCATAGCATTCGTGCGGTATATCGTCACCAACTGGTCAATATTTTCATCATTTTTTTCGACATACTCGACTTGATTTGGTGGTAAAGAGTAAGTGGTACGGCAAAATCAGTTAGGTAAAGGAGCGTTTTTCATGCACAAATTAATGAAAGATTCAAACCGGTTCGTTTCAGACATGGTCGACGGGCTCGTACTTGCTCACCCTGATTTGTATAAAAAAGTCGAAGGTGTTAACGTCGTTGCGCGGAAAGTACCACTGGACGGAAAAGTCGGTCTTGTCTCTGGTGGGGGAAGCGGTCACGAACCGGCACACGCTGGATTCGTCGGGGACGGTATGCTTGCTGCGGCTGTTTGTGGGGAAGTGTTCACTTCACCGACACCCGACATGGTGCTTGAAGGTATCAAGGCAGCTCATGGGGGAAAAGGTGTCCTACTCGTCGTCAAGAACTATTCAGGTGACGTCATGAACTTCGATATGGCGAAGGAACTTGCTGAACTCGAGGATATCGAAGTCGATACGGTCGTCGTCAATGATGACATCGCGATCAAAAAGGAAGAGGATCGTCGTGGGGTCGCGGGAACTGTCTTCGTCCATAAGATTGCCGGTGCTGCAGCGGCAGAAGGAAAATCACTAAGTGAAGTCAAAGCAGTTGCGGAAAAAGTCATCAAGGGCGTTCGTTCGATCGGAATGGCACTCTCACCATGTTACATGCCGGAGAGCGGCAAGCCAGGCTTTGAGTTGCATGATGACGAGATGGAGATCGGAATCGGGATCCACGGTGAAAAAGGACTTGAACGAAAAGCAGTCGCTTCCGTTGATGCGATCGTCAAAGAGTTGCTCGATCGTTTGACGAAAGAAGTACCAGACAAAAAAGTCGCTGTCATGGTGAATGGGATGGGCGGAACACCAGAATCTGAACTGTACATCACGTATAAATATGTCGCGGAAGAACTTGAGGCGAATGGTTACGAGATTGCCCGCTCATTCGTTGGAAACTATATGACATCGCTTGAGATGCACGGGTTCTCAATCACGCTCTTACCAGTGGATGATGAACTGCTCGGATATCTCGATGCAGAATCGAAAGCGATTGGATTCTAATTCAAATAAACGGGGTGTAAAAACATGAAGTTGACGACGGAACAGTTGCAAAGCGCGCTCCTCAAAGCAGCGGAACAGATCGAACAGCATAAGGATGAATTGACGGACCTTGACCGGGAAATTGGTGATGGAGATCATGGGATTAACATGTCGCGTGGCTTCCAAGCAGTCCAGAAGACGCTAGAAGAACACGGCGAATATGAGGATTTAGGAGCTTTATCCAAAGAAGTCGGGATGACGCTGATCAAAACGATTGGTGGGGCATCCGGTCCTTTATACGGGACAGCATTCGTTAAGTTCGCCGGTGCATTCAAAGGGAAAACAGAAGTCGAAGGTGCAGAGCTTGCAGACGCTTTCCGCGAAGCGACGGAAGGGATCAAGTCGCGCGGAAAGTCAGAATTCGGTCAAAAGACGATGGTCGATATCTGGACACCGTTCCAAGAAGCGCTCTCGCAAGAAGGGGACTTGAAAGCGGCAATCGATCAAGCACTTGCTGATACAAAAGCGCGTATCGCAACGAAAGGGCGCGCGTCCTACTTCGGTGAAGCGACGGAAGGCGTCCAGGACCCAGGTAGTTTATCGAGTGCTTTGCTACTCGGCGAAATCGCGGAGGTGCTTCATGGTTAATCTTGTACTCGTTTCTCATAGTGAAAAACTCGCGGCTGGGCTGAAAGAACTGTTGGCAGAGATGGCACCGGATACGCCAGTCTTAGTAGCAGCCGGTCTTGAAGATGGTAGCATTGGAACAGACGCGACACGAATCGAAGAAACACTGAATACACTAGACGACGATGGAGTCGTCTTAACGGATATCGGTTCTGCGACGATGAACACGGAATTAGCACTTGAATTATACAGTGGCGAACGGACGGTACGTTTTATCGACGCACCACTCGTCGAAGGTGCTTTTCTAGCAGCTGTTTTAAGTGGACAGTCGAAATCCGTCGATGAGATTGAAGACGGATTAAAAAATGAGTTTGGCAAATAAGTAATAAATCCCCCATCGCGAATAGGCGAGGGGGATTTATTTCAATTACTTCTATTCATATTAAAACTTAGTAGAGACTCTCATGAATCAAAACGACCGGAGCCACTCTTCTAACCACTCTCTAGGTAAGCAAACTGTAGCTAAATCAAGTGTTTGTAATGCATCCAAAGAATACGTGTTATAAAGATAGAGATCCCATTGTGCATCGATATCGTTTGCTACTTCAGTCGCTTGTTCACTTAATGGATAAGTTCCACGTCCGTCAGTTGCAAGATGATAATAATCATTATGGTAGACATTGATCATATACCGGTAACACCAATCTGCCAGCTGCCAGTTCTTCATGCGTGATGTTGCCATCAAGCGCGAACTGAATGTATTCTTTTAGCTGTTGATCAGAATAAATGGTATTCATGAGGCACTTCACGCTATATTTTCTATAAGATATCAAAAACCCGGTCCCTCTGTAAAAGGGATCGGGTTATTAATTAACTTATTTCGATGGTTTAAAGACCATTGTCGCTTCCACTGCTTTTTGCCATCCAGCATAGCGTTGTTCACGATCGTCTTCTTTCATCTCTGGTTTAAACTGATGATCGAGCTTCCATTGTTGTTTGATTTCCGCTTTATCTTTCCAGTAACCGACGGCTAATCCAGCAAGATATGCTGCACCGAGTGCAGTCGTTTCGTTGATTTCTGGACGATCGACAGGAACGCCGAGGATGTCCGATTGGAACTGCATCAAGAAGTTATTGGCTACAGCACCACCGTCGACACGAAGTGTTTTCAGTTCGATTCCAGAATCTTGTTCCATCGCTGTCAACACGTCGCGTGTTTGATAAGCGAGTGATTCAAGCGTTGCCCGAACGAAGTGCTCTTTATCTGTTCCGCGTGTTAATCCGAAGATCGCCCCACGAACATCTGAATCCCAATACGGTGCACCAAGACCGACAAAAGCAGGAACGACGTAAACACCATCTGTTGAATCGACTTTCGTTGCATAGCCTTCTGAATCTTTCGCGTGTTTCAACATACGGAGTCCATCACGGAGCCACTGGATCGCAGAACCGGCGACGAAGATAGAACCCTCAAGCGCATATTCGACTTTTCCATCAACGCCCCAAGCAATTGTCGTCAGGAGTCCGTGGTCAGAAGAAACGGCTTTCTCACCCGTATTCATGAGCATGAAACAACCTGTTCCGTATGTGTTCTTTCCTTCACCCGCTTCGAAGCATGTTTGACCGAAGAGTGCAGCTTGTTGGTCACCAGCGATCCCAGCGATTGGCACTTCGTAACCGAAGAAGTGATACGGTACTGTTTTATCGTAGACTTCACTCGATTGACGAACTTCTGGCAACATTGATGCAGGAACACCGAGGATATCGAGCAACTCTTCATCCCATTTTTGCTCATAGATGTTGTACATCAATGTTCGTGAAGCGTTCGTGTAATCCGTGATATGCGTTTTTCCACCAGACAGTTTCCAAACGAGCCACGTATCGATCGTACCGAAGAGTAATTCACCGTTCTCTGCTTGCTCACGTGCGCCTTCGACATTGTCGAGAATCCATTTGACTTTCGTACCAGAGAAGTAGGCATCAATCAAAAGTCCTGTTTTATCACGGAACTTCTGATTCAAACCTTGTTCTTTTAAGTCGTCACAGATACCAGACGTTTGACGTGATTGCCAAACGAGCGCGTGATAAACCGGTTTGCCTGTTTCTTTGTTCCAGACCACTGTCGTTTCACGTTGGTTCGTGATTCCGATTCCGGCGATTTGCTCAGGTTTGATATCTGCTGTTCCGAGTGCTTCAGCCATGACAGCAAGAATCGAACCCCAGATTTCGTTTGCATCGTGCTCGACCCAGCCTGGTTGCGGGAAGTATTGCTTGAATTCCCGTTGTGCCGAGTTGACGATTTTCCCGTCGTGATCGAAGATGATCGCACGTGAGCTTGTCGTACCTTGGTCGAGTGCTAGGATATACTTGTTTTCCATTTCGAAATCCCCCTTGAGCGGTATGTGTTTGTGAAACGTGATCTTAGTAGATCAATTGATAGATGAACACGGCAAGCGCTCCGCCGATGATTGGACCAACAACTGGAATCCATGAGTAGCCCCAGTCAGATGACCCTTTATTCGGAATCGGTAAGATAGCATGTGCGATACGCGGTCCAAGGTCACGGGCCGGGTTGATGGCATATCCTGTTGTACCACCAAGTGATAGACCGATGACGACGACGAGTAAACCGACGATAAGTGGTTTTAAGCCGTCACCGAATGTCGTTAAACCGAGCGCCAAGATACCGAAGACGAGAACGAATGTCCCGATGATTTCAGAAATCAAGTTCGACGGCGTATGGCGAATCGCTGGACCTGTTGCGAACACACCGAGTTTTGCAGCTTGATCATCAGTCGCTTCAAAATGTTTCATGTAATGAAGCCAAACGAGAATGGCGCCGATGAAAGCTCCGACAAGTTGTCCGGCAATATAGACAGGAACGTCTGCCCACGGTAAATCAGAGTTTAAAGCAAGTGCAATTGTTAAAGCAGGGTTCAAGTGCGCTCCACTCTCAGCAGCGACGAATGCTCCTGTCATGACGGCAAGACCCCAAGCGAACGTGATGACAATCCATCCGCTGTTTTCGGACTTCGTCTTTCTCAAGACGACACCGGCGACGACACCATCCCCGAGCAGAATGAGGATCATCGTACCGATCATTTCTAGTACAAAGTTATTCATGCAAAAACCCTCCCTTTGGATTAAAGCAAATAATGGTCTTTCTACTTTAAATTACTCCGATTTGATAACGTTTTCAATACATATAATTGAAATATAGGAATGGAAATTTTTTATTTTAATGTTTAAAGATACGAAAAATTGGATAGTAAAACACCTCGTCTTGCCTGCAAGCAAGCAAAAGAGGTGTTAACGACGACGCTTTTTTCTTTTTTTAGGTCGAAACCAACTACTGGAATAATCTAGTAGGATATGAATTGTACTCGCCACCATGATACCAATGACAAAAGCGGGTAGGGAAGCGAACCAGGAATCGATGGTCTCTGACGCGATGACTTGAAAATACAAGCTGAGAAATAATAAGGGAATCACAAGTGCAGCACTATAAAGGAGTCGAATGACATCCCCAATGATCAATCCGTGTGACCAGATCGAGCGGTGGGGCATGATCTTCACATAAGGCATCCACAGGACTCGAAATGGTCCAAAGCGATAATACGGTTCTGACTTTAAATCGAGGTCAGGTGACAACCAAAGCGTACCGACAGCGATACCGATGGCAGTCGGTAACCAATCGGTTTGTTGCGTTGCGACCGAATACGCAACGTAACCCGTCAGTGCGACGGTATTGACGGTATCATGTACATTTCCTGAAGGCATGAAAAAAGACCAGTCGTAACTGGTCCCTCCGTCAATGAATCGTCCGATACACGCCGATTACCTTACCAAGAATGGAGACATTATCGAAATACATCGGATCCATCGAGTCATTTTCTGGTTGTAGACGTACCTGTTGATCTTCTAAGAAGAACCGTTTCACCGTCGCTTCGCTATCTTCGGTCATAGCTACGACGATTTCTCCGTTTTCTGCTGTGTTTTGTTGGCGTACGATGACACGATCGCCGTCAAGAATACCTGCGTTAATCATTGATTCCCCATCGATCGTCAACATGAAGACCGTTTCGTTTCCTACATAATGTGCAGGAAGCGGGAATTGTTCTTCGATGTTTTCAATCGCTGTAATCGGAAGACCAGCTGTGACTTTCCCGATGACGGGAACATGAACGATGGCTTCCGTGATTTCTTCAGGCTTATCAAGCAATATCTCAATCGCACGTGGTTTCGTCGGGTCACGGCGAATCATTCCCCGTTTCTCGAGTCGATCCAAATGACCGTGTACCGTCGAGCTAGACGCGAGTCCGACTGCTTCTCCGATTTCACGAACTGATGGTGGATACCCCTTCAGTTTCACTTCAGAGACGATGTAGTCGAGAATCTCTTGTTGGCGCTTAGACATTTTCCGCATACGAATTGCCACCTCTTTCTGGATTGAATTTTGAAATGTAAGAATATATGTTTCTAAATTCACTATAACATAGAACAAATGAGCGTACAAACAATTGTTCGACATTTTGTGTTGACCGAACACGGGTTCTGTGTTTATTATGAGTTATGCGAACAATTGTTCCGCGAACGTTTATTCTAACTCATTCATTTCATATTTGGAGGGATTCATGATGATTCATACGATTCGTACTCATGCTTTTTCTATTCTCTTCTATGCATTAAGTATTGCCTTCGTGATCTTTTTACTCACACCACGCCCAGATGAAAAAGTAGCGCAATTGATGACGGCTTCCGTTACGGTCGATGAGAACGCTACAGTCGAACAAATTGCTGAAGTCTACAATGACGGTTCGATGTCAGATGAGGAATACGTCAACTGGTTGATCAAAAATAATGATGTTGAGACAAAACATGTCATCTCAAAAAGCAAAATCGTTGTACCAATCGCACAACAATGACAAAATGGAAAAGTTGTGAAAGAACGAACAGGGATGTGAGGTACGATGAAGGTCGTGATTTATTGTCGAGTATCGACCGAAAAAGAAGCACAAGATAGTTCGATTGAACGCCAACGGATGGAGCTTTCGAAGGTTGCTTCTCAAAAGGGATTTGATGTCGTGGACATCGTCTCTGAAAAAGAGAGTGGATATGATGTTGATCGGGAAGGGATGCTAACAGTTCTTGATTATGTGACACGCGATACGGTAGATGCGGTCCTGGTGACAGATGATACACGGATTGGTCGAGGGAATGCAAAAATCGCTATTTTGCATACATTCAAAAAACATGGGGTCCGCTTGATGACGCTTGATTCAGATGGAGAATATCAACTTGCGGATGCAGAAGCGATGGTCCTTGAGATCGTCTCACTCGTGGAAGAATACCAACGTAAACTGCATAATGCAAAAATCGCCCGTGGCATGCGGCGAGCAGTTGAACAAGGTTTTCGCCCGGAACGAAATCTCAATCGTCAAGGAGAGAACGCAGGACGTAGTCGAAAAGACGTACCGATCGAAGAAATTGTACGTCTTCGAGAACTCGGATTGACGTTTTCTGATATCGCCATCACCTTGCGGGGGATGGGGCATGATATTTCAAAAGCAACGGTCAATCGTCGATATCTTGAATACCGCGAACTGACACCTAGCCCGGAATGAGAAGCAAGTAACCCGTCGACTGACGCGGTTAACTTGCTTTTTTTTATAAGCTCTTTTACAGTAAGAATACAATTGAACAACTCAAGTTTGAGTCATAAAGAAAGAGGGATTCCATGTTATCACAAGAACAATTAGATCGAATCAATTCATTAGCGAATAAATCAAAAGTTGAGCCGTTATCGGAAGCGGAAACGGCAGAGCAAAAAGAATTACGTGCAGCGTATCTCGCAGCATTCCGTGGATCGTTCAAAAACCAACTCATGGGCATGAAAATCGTCGATGAAGAGGGAACGGACGTAACACCTGAGAAATTGAAACAAGCACAAGAAGAAGAACGGAATAAACAATAATCGTTCGTTTCTTTTATAGAAAAAAGAGGTCTCGCGTCAAGCGGACCTCTTTTTTGTTTAGAGCGAGTATCTTTTTTGTTTAGAGCGAGTATCTTTTTTGTTTAGAGCGAGTATCTTTTTTGTTTAGAGTGAGTAGGTGAGGAAACATTGTACGATAGCAATACATCTTAATAGCGATCTTTCATGGATTCATGCATCCTGTATGAGTCGATAGAACGGCTATAGATAGCGCATTCATTTTAATGTGACATACTATTTAGAAAAGTTGTATCACATTTAAGAGTATGCTAAAATGAGTAGGAATTTGTGAAAAAGAGAGAGGATGATTGTTTTGACGAACATGACGACAGTAGAACAATTAGCAATTAATACGATTCGTACCTTATCGATTGATGCCGTACAAAAGGCGAACTCGGGTCACCCAGGTATGCCAATGGGAGCAGCGCCGATGGCATTCTCGCTTTGGGCGG
Organism: Exiguobacterium sp. UBA6309; assembly: GCF_002439205.1. NCBI lineage: Bacteria > Bacillati > Bacillota > Bacilli > Caryophanales > Exiguobacterium > Exiguobacterium sp. UBA6309. Next base: position 58,924 of record NZ_DJTL01000005.1, read on the forward strand.
ATCATATGAACCACAACCCTAAAAATCCAGAATGGTTCAACCGCGACCGTTTTGTACTTTCAGCCGGACACGGTTCGATGCTTCTCTACTCACTCCTCCACCTATCGGGATACGATCTATCGATGGATGATCTTAAATCATTCCGTCAATGGGGATCAAAAACACCAGGTCACCCGGAATACCGTCACACGGCTGGTGTAGATGCGACAACGGGTCCACTTGGTCAAGGGATCGCGATGGCAGTTGGTATGGCGATGGCAGAACGTCATCTTGAAGCAAAATACAACCGTGACGATCTCAACGTCGTCGATCACTTCACATACGGAATTTGTGGAGATGGAGACTTAATGGAAGGTGTCTCAGCTGAAGCGGCTTCACTCGCAGGTCACCTTGGTCTTGGTAAATTGGTCGTATTGTACGATTCAAACGATATTTCACTTGATGGCGATCTCGATAAATCATTCTCTGAAAACGTCCAGAAACGCTTCGAAGCGTACAACTGGCAAGTCATTCGCGTAGAAGACGGAACGGATATCGATTCGATTTCGAAAGCAATCGCGGCGGCACAAGCAGAGACGACAAAACCGACATTGATTGAAGTCAAAACAGTCATCGGTTTCGGTTCACCGAACAAATCAGGGAAGTCGGCTTCTCACGGTGCACCACTTGGTGAAGCAGAAATCAAGTTGACGAAAGCAAGCTACATTTGGGATCACGAAGAGTTCTACGTTCCTGAAGAAGTCAAATCATTGTTTGACGAGCGGGTCGTCCAACGTGGTGCTTCTGCAGAAGACGCATGGAACGAGACGATGAAACAATACGAAGCAGCGCACCCAGAATTGCATGCTGAACTCGTTCGCGCAATCGCAAACGAATTGCCAAGCAACTGGGAAGCAGACCTTCCGACGTACGACTTGTCATCGAAAAAAGCGACACGTCAAACGAGTGGTGAAGTCTTGAATGTTCTCGCGAAGAACATTCCGACATTGTTCGGTGGTTCAGCTGACCTTGCAGGATCAAACAACACGATGCTCAAAGGCGAAGCAGACTTCGATATCGACCCAAGCGGTCGTAATATCTGGTTCGGTGTACGTGAATTCGCAATGGCAGCAGCTGTCAACGGTATGGCACTTCACGGCGGCGTCATCCCTTACGGTGCAACATTCTTCGTCTTCTCGGATTACCTCCGTCCAGCTGTTCGTTTAGCAGCATTAATGGGACTTCCATCAATCTTCGTCTTGACGCACGACTCGATCGCTGTCGGTGAAGATGGTCCAACACACGAGCCAGTCGAACACTTGATGAGCTTCCGTGCAATGCCGAACGTCACGATCTACCGTCCAGCAGACGGAAAAGAGACGATCGCAGCATGGAAAACAGCAGTTCAAGCAAAAGATAAACCGACACTCCTCGTCTTGACACGTCAAGGTCTTCCTGAACTTGAAGGTACGACGACAGAAGGTGCTGAAAAAGGTGGTTATGTCATCGCTGGTGACGTTACGAAAGCTGATACACTCTTGCTCGGTACTGGTTCAGAAGTTCACCTTCTTGTCGAAGCACAAAAAGAACTTGGTGAATCAGCAGCTGTCGTTTCACTTCCATCATGGGAAGTATTCGAAGCACAATCAGCAGAGTATAAAGAATCGGTTCTTCCAAAACACATCACGAAACGTGTAGCAATCGAAGCAGGGGCTTCACTCGGTTGGTACAAATATGTAGGAACAGAAGGACAGGTCATCGGAATCGATCGTTTCGGCGCATCTGCTCCTGGAGACTTCCTCTTGAAAGAATACGGCATGTCTGTTGAGAACGTTTTAGCGACTGTCAAGCAACTCGGATAATCATTTCCGGAAAAACGGGTCCGATCTTACGTCGGACTCGTTTTTCATCTATTATCATCTATGCAAACAATTGGAATTATAGTATAGTAAAAAGCGACGTTTTAAGTTAGAGGAGGAAGCAACTTGGCTACATGGATTTGGATTTTAATTGCCCTTCTTTGCTTGGTAGCAGGTGTCGCCCTTGGTTTCTATATCGCTCGTCGATACATGATGAACTACTTGGAGCAAAACCCACCAATCAACGAAGATATGATTAAGACATTGATGATGCAAATGGGTCAAAAGCCATCACAAAAGAAAGTCAACCAAGTGATGCGTTCAATGAGTGGTTCAATGAAATCACCTAAAAAATAAGCTGTACGAAAGGGGACTAAATGGTCTCCTTTTTATTTGCTATTTTTTAGAAAGAGAACTAATCTAAAATGTGAGACTATTTCAAATAATCATAGGATTTAAAAAAGGGGGGAGACTTGAATGGGAGTCTTCAGGAAACTCGGTTGGTTTTTCCGACGAGAATGGAAAGCGTATAGTCTTGGGGTCATCTGTTTGATTTTTGTGGCAGGGTTAGAACTTATTCCACCGAAGGTCATCGGAACGACAGTCAATGGTCTGAGTGAAGGAAGCTTGACGAAGAATGATTTGATTCGTCTAGCTAGTACATTGTTACTCATCGGGGTCGCGACGTATTTCATTCGTTATTTTTGGCGTTTTCACATTTTCGGTGCATCGATTCGCCTCGGGCGATTGTTACGCAGTCAACTGTATGGTCATTTTTCAGATTTGGATCAATCGTTCTATAAGAAATATCGCAGTGGAGATTTGATGGCACATGCGACGAACGACGTACAAGCTGTTTCGATGACAGCGGGGGCCGGCATTCTAACGCTCGTCGACTCGGTGACGATGGGGAGCTTTGTCATCATCACGATGGTCACGACGATCAGCTGGAAATTAACGCTCGTGTCACTTTTGCCAATGCCACTGATGGTCTATTTGACGTCACGCTACGGTAAGATGTTACATTCCCGTTTTCATGACGCGCAAGAAGCGTTCTCTGATTTGAACGATAAGGTCGCGGAGAGCATCAGTGGTATCCGTGTCTTAAAAGCAACAGGGGAAGTCGAATCCGACGTGCAGACGTTTACCGATCTGTCTGATGACGTCGTTCAAAAGAATCGTCGTGTGGCGAAAATTGATGCACTGTTTGATCCGACGATTTTTGGATTAGTCGGTCTATCGTATATCATCGCGGTCGGCTATGGCGCCTACTTGTTACGACAAGGCGAAATCCGGATTGGTGATATCGTTTCCTTCACTACATATCTTGGTTTATTGACGTGGCCAATGCTCGCCTTCGGTTGGTTGTTCAACATCGTTGAACGGGGTCGTGCTTCCTATGACCGGATCGAACGGATGCTTGCGATCGAACCAGAAATTAAAGATGCGAAGGAAGCAGCAACGAGTGTCTCATCATCAGAACTTCATGTCGGGATTAAACGATTCATCTATGACACGCAACCGGTCCTTCAAGAGATCGATGTGACGTTGAAGCCCGGTAAATCGCTCGGAATCGTCGGGAAGACGGGTGCCGGGAAATCGACATTCGTTCGTTTGTTATCGCGTGAATATGACGTTAAACAAGGCGCCATCACGATTGGTGGACGAGACATCAAACAATTGACGCGTGACACCGTCCGTCGTCAAGTAGCGATCGTTCCACAGGATCATTTCTTATTCTCCGCGTCGATTGCCGATAATATCGCCTTTGCAAAACCGGATGCATCAATGGAAGACATCATGGAAGCGGCACGTATTGCAGCAGTCCATGAGGATATTCTTGGATTTAAGGAAGGGTACGCGACTATGGTCGGGGAGCGTGGGGTGACGTTATCTGGCGGTCAAAAACAACGGATCTCGATTGCCCGAGCATTATTAGCGGATTGTCCGATTTTAGTACTCGATGATGCCTTGTCTGCGGTCGATGCGAAAACCGAAGAAGCGATCATCCACCACTTCCGTACGGCGGATCACGATCAAGCGCAAATCATCGTTGCCCACCGATTATCGGCTGTGTCGCATACCGATGAGATCATCGTCCTTGAAGACGGTCGGATCATCGAGCGAGGAACACATGAGCAATTACTCGCTCATGACGGTTGGTATAAAGAGACGTACGATCGCCAGCAACTAGAATCACTCGTTGAACAAGGAGGGCGTTCTGAATGAATCATGATATCAATGAAAAAGCCGTCCTGAAACGATTGCTTGATTTCGTCAAACCGTTCAAAAAGCAAGTCAGCATCGCTTTCATCCTGCTGTTCATTACGACAGCGGCAAAACTCGGGGGACCGTATCTCGTCAAGATTTTTATCGATGAATATGTCGCACCGGGTACGTATCCGGTAAAGGAAGTTGCACTTTTGTTTACGGCGTACTTGTTATTGCATACAACAGGGATCATCGTCGATTACTTGCAAGCATTTGAGTTCCAAAAGATTGCCTTACAAGTCATTCAACGCTTGCGTATCGATGTATTCCGACACGTCATGCACTTACGACTCGCTTATTTTGATCGAACGCCTGCTGGGGTACTCGTCTCCCGGATCACGAACGATACGGAAGCGATTAAAGAACTTTACATCGGTGTCTTATCGACATTCGTGCAAAGCGGTGTCCAGTTGATTGGGACATATATCTTCCTCTATCTGTTAGAACCGCGACTCGCGACGATTGCGTTATTGTTGTTACCACTGTTTTATTTCATCATTTGGATTTACCGGAAGTATTCGACGAAGTATTACGCGGAAGTCCGCGATTTACTGTCGAAAATCAATGCCCAACTGAATGAATCGATCAACGGGATGGCGATCATTCAACAATTCCGCCAAGAAAAACGCTTGATGGCAGAGTTCGAGGAGACGAACGTCGCCCACCAGAATGGACGTTATAAGAACTTGAAGCTCGATAGTTGGTTACTGCGACCCATCATCGAATTGTTACTCGCCATTTCAATTGCGACACTCGTGACGTATTTCGGTGTCTTATCGTTCTCACAAACGGTCCAAGTCGGTGTCGTCTATGCCTTCATCAGCTACATGGAGCGAATTTTCCAACCGGTTCAGCAAATCATGCAACGGTTGTCCGAGTTCCAGCAAGCTGTCGTCTCAGCAGACCGTGTATTCAAGGTCCTCGATACGGATGAGCCAGAACCAACGAAACAACTTGAAGGGGATGCACGAGTGTCGGAAGGACATATCGTCTTTGAAGACGTGCGCTTTAGTTATGACGGAGAGAAGGATGTCTTGAAAGGAATTTCATTCGAGGCGAAAAAAGGACAGACGATTGCGCTCGTTGGTCATACGGGAAGTGGAAAAAGTTCAATCATCAATATCTTGATGCGTTTTTACGCGTACCAATCGGGTCGGATCTTGATCGATGGTCAACCGCTCGAGCAGTTATCAGAAGAAGAACTACGACAGCATGTCGGACTCGTCCTGCAGGATTCATTCTTGTTCACGGGAACGGTCGCGGATAACATTCGATTATTCGATAGTTCGATTTCCTTTGATCGTGTCGAAGCGGCTGCTAAATTCGTACAAGCCGACGGATTCATCAATCAACTCGATCAGCAATATGACAGTCCCGTTGCGGAACGGGGGGCGACGTTCTCCGCTGGGGAACGTCAGTTGATTTCCTTCGCACGCACAATGGCACGGGATCCGAAAATCCTGATTCTCGATGAAGCGACAAGTTCGATTGATACGGAAACGGAAGAAAAAGTCCAAGTGGCGCTCGAACGGATGCGCGAGGGTCGGACGACGATTGCCATTGCCCACCGATTATCAACGATTCAAGATGCTGATTTGATTCTTGTATTGCATCAAGGGGAAGTGATCGAGCAAGGTAACCATCAAGAATTGATCGCGCAAGATGGACTGTATAAGAAGATGTATCAACTGCAATCTGGTCATGTAACGGTCTCTTAAAAAAATAGCTATAAAAAAAGCCTGCCAGGCGATCTCGCCCGGCAGGTTGTTTATTTTGATTAGTAGACTGTAACTGTGACGTTTTGGCGACCCCAGTTGAGTGCTTCTTGTTGTGAACCAACGAGAAGATCAAGACGGTTACCTTGGATTGCGCCACCACGGTCGAGTACGATTGCTTCACCAATGCCTTCGATGTGCATACGTGTACCGATTGGATATTGCGAAGAAGCTGCTACGATACGCATACCATTGTACGTGATCGTATTTGTAACGTCATAACCGCTTGCTGTCAACGCACGACCATTGTAGAGTTGGCTACCATTGTTAGATGGGTCGTTCGTGTAAGCACTGACGTTCATCGTCACTTTTGTACCTGATTTTGCAGGTGTTGATTGTTTTGTTGCAGTTGCTGGTTGAGCTGCTGCTTTTGGTGCTGGCTTCGCAGCCGGTTGAGCCGCTGGCTTCGCAGCTGGTTGAGCTGCTGATGCTTTCGCTACGCTACCGAGTGTTGTATATGCACTGTGTACATAGCGTGTTTTACCGTCGATTGTTGTTTTGATCCATGCACCGACTTTACCTTCTACGTTGACTTTTTCACCTTTGTAGAGGTTACCGACATCTTTCGAGCTTGTCGTTGGTTGTGTACGGACATTTAATACTGCCGTAGTAACTGTAGCTTTTTTAAAGTCGAATGAGCCTGCTGCAGACGTATACGCGCCATGGACATAACGTTTTTGACCGTTAATGTGTGTTTGGATCCATGCGCCAGAACGTCCTTCGACATTTAATGTTTGACCTTTATATACATTGCCTACGTCTGCTGATGCAGTTGTAGGTGCTGTGCGTACGTTGAGTACTGGTGTATTTACTGTTACCGTTTCTGAGGCAGCCTCTGTCTCTTGGGCAAATCCTACTGATAGAGCTGTTGCTGCAAGACCGGCAGCGAAAACTGCTTTTTTCATTATTGATGTCCTCCTGACATATGCTGTGTTTACTGTTCCTACTTTACACGGCAAATCTGACTTGTGCGTTTACAGGTCAATGTCATTCGAGTTACAAACTGAGCTTGTATGACAAGAAGATTGCAAAAGAACAGTTTTTGTCATCGGTAGGACATACTAATTATGAAAAATAGACATTTATAGGTCTTTTGACTTACTTTTGATGAAATATTCGAACAATTTAAACGGAAAAAGACTTAAATATAGAAACTATGTCATCCTTTTATCGTCTAGTGATGAAGAAGTGAAATAGGTGATATGCAGATCAATACTTGACGATCGTCGTCACACCAAACGCTGTCAGAAAGGAACGATGGTACAATTCCTGCATCCAATCGTTAGCGGAAAGCTGAAACGTGCCGTGAATCGTTTGGTACGTTCGTTGTTGAATATTGATGTCAATCGGCTCTACTAGTGGAGCGGACGGTAGATGGTCATGCATGCTGTCATTTTGATTTTCAATGTAGAGTAATTCGAGGACATCTCCTTCTTCCATATAACGCTCTAAGTAAATCATGAACTCCCATTGATCAGCATCATCAATCGTATAAAGGTAAGACATCGTGAATCGTCCTTGCTTCAATGAGACATATTCAAGCGGTTCGACTTCATCTACGTATAATCGAGGAAGATCGTCGGGTACATAAAAGGGACGGGAACTAGCTAAGAACATAAGAGCAGACATAAAGCACCTCCATCAGAAATAAGAAGTCATAAAAAAGTCAGCATTCGCACTCGAATGCTGACTGGATCGTGCATTAGGATAAGAGCGGTTCGTTTGAACCGTGAATGGTATAGTTTTGGACCGTCCGTGAATATTCTAAAAGTAGGACGTCGAGTTCATGGCTAAGTTGCAAAACACGCGGGGAGGTGATGCTGGACTGGTCAGCTTGATGATATAATTCGCTACGTTTGGCTTCAATGGCTAACGTCAATAGTTGTTGTGTCGTCATAGCGGTCTCCCTTACATTGGTGTCGTATCCATATTCTAGCAAGTCCATTTACTAGGTGCAACGAGATTTCAGTAAAATTGACGAAATGTAATTTTTTTGTAATTTTGGCGGACACGAATCTTTTGCAACTTTCTATGAGATAATAGGTGCTAAATGCAGAGGAGTTTGGCAAAATAGAGAAGGAACTTCTTCTATAGTAGTAAAGAAAGGGGATGCTCATATGGAGCTCTCATTGTGGTTAGCGTTCGGAGCCGGTTTGTTATCATTCGTCTCTCCGTGTACGTTGCCGCTGTATCCTGTATTTCTCTCCTATATTACAGGAGTGTCGGTCACGGATTTGAAGGAACGAGGGGTACGGGAAAGGCGATCCCTGTTTCACACGTTAGCTTTCCTCGTTGGATTTGCGATGGTCTTCGCTGTGCTCGGACTCTCGACATCCTTGTTCGCAGATGTCTTTATCACATATCGGGATACGTTACGGATGGTCGGGGCACTCGTCATCTTCGTGTTCGGTGTCGTTCTCGTCGGGTTATGGCAACCGACATTCTTGATGCGTGAAAAGAAACTGAATCTTGGGGAACGAAAAGGGGGATACGTCGGAACGGTACTCGTCGGAATCGGTTTTGCGGCTGGTTGGACACCGTGTACAGGTCCGATTCTCGCAGGAGTCATCGGATTAGCTGCGACCAATCCGAGCCAAGGTATGTTCTACATGCTCGCGTACGTCCTTGGGTTCTCGATTCCTTTCTTATTAATGGCATTTTTCGTAGGTCGTTCGCGTCTGTTCGTGCAGTATAGTCTGAAATTAACGAAATTCGGTGGAGCTTTGATGATGGTCTTCGGTGTCATGCTGTATTTTGACGGTCTCAGTAAATTCGCGGCATGGATGAGTGACATCGTCGGATTCACAGGATTTTAATCAAGGAAGTGATCGGATGATTTGGATATCAACTGGGGTAGCGCTCGTCATGGGTTTGCTGATCAGCTTTATTCGCGTGAAGGCATCAGCAAAACCGACGAACGCTAAAAAAATCTTGATCCCACCGTTTGCGATGTCAACGGGAATGCTACAGTTTTTATACCCAGCTTCCCGTCTGACATGGACGGAGGTAGCAGAAGCGTTGCTCATTGGAGCCATCTTCAGTATCTTTTTGATCAAGACATCCAATTTTTATGAAGCGGAAGGGCAGATTTATCTGCAACGTTCGAAAGCGTTTTTCATCGTCTTATTCGGCATCTTATTCATTCGGACGATTGCGAAATTCTTTATCGGAGGGCAAATCGACATCTTCGAGACGGGTGGGATCTTTTATCTCGTCGCCTTCGGTATGATTGCCCCGTGGCGCTTCGCGATGTATCTCAAATTCAAAAAGGTGAAATCGGGCACCGTGTCTGTAGCACATTTACCCCAATAAAAAACCGCTGAAGGTGACTTCGGCGGTTTTTTCGTGCATCCTTCAATTTTGGAAGTATAATGCGTAGTCTCGCCAGTCGATGGCGTGCTCCGTCAAAGCTTTTTTCAAGAATTTATGATCGCGTTTCGGCGTCGCAGAAATATACCCTTTGACGACCAGTTCAGATGTCATCTCTGTCGCCTGTTCCTCGAGTGCGAACTGTCCGATCCGCCCGGCAATCTTGCGGCGTGCGACATCACGAAATGCCGATGGGACCGGCATGACGAGAGCGTTCAATAACTCCATCGTCTCATCCGTCCAAAGGTGTCGTGTCTTGTCGATGTACTCATCTTCCCAGTCCATCATCGATTTACCGTCTTCTTTCGGCAACTTCTTGAGGAACTTCCGGAACATGAAAAACCCGCCGATTGCCATGAGTGTAATCATGATAAAGCCCCAGAGCAGAATCCCGTTCATGAACCATTCCATGCGCGACTCATCCCCCTTTCACATCAAATATAGATTAGCATAAATCAGGTGGACGTGCTATGATGAATGACGGAGAAAGTGAGGCGAAAAAATGCTGCAACCATATGTACAATTGGACGAGACCGGACAGCCCCGTAAAGGTGTCTTACCTGAAACAGCGGACGGTCGGATCGTTGAATTCTATTATGATACAAAGGGTGAGGAGATTACAGTCATCTTCGTCACCGTTCCGGCAGAAGATGCGAGCCGGAAGCGTGCGTTTACGGTCGGGAAAACGTTCAAGACGGTCTCGACACTCGAAGACTTCACATTACTTCACTATGAATGGGCAAATGACCAGATTTTTGCGACACTCGAGATGTTCGCGGATGGGTCGAAACGTCAAATCGACGCTTCGAGATTGCTCGACTATTAAAAAAGAAGGAGATGCGGATTGCCGCGTCTCCTTCTTTTGATATTTAAGAAATATGAAGTCGGATGACCTCGTCATGAAGGTCAACCTGTCCACCGATCGGGAACGTAAACAAAGGACTCGTATGTCCAAAATCGACATTCGCAAGGACCGGAATCTGTTTTAGTGATGGGTAAAGTGAAATCAAGTAGCGCAGATGTTCTTCCGTCATCTTCGTCGCGAGTTGGAACCGTCCGAAGACGAGCCCACGAATTGTCTCCGCGCCTGGTTGCGCCATCAAAGAGGCGAAATCACGGGCGAACGTCGCTGGGTGGACTTCGTAATCGTCTTCAAGGAACAAGATGGTATCCCGCAAATCAGGGAAGTGCGACGTGCCTTGAAGGAGGTTCAAGGTGCAAAGATTTCCACCGATCAGACGACCGCTCGCTTGTCCCGGAGATAAGAGTATCGGTCCTTTGTTCGGTAACGTGATGACATGTCCGCGATCCGAATCCCGCCAATGAATCGACGGCTTGATTGTAACCGGGTCCGTTGCGAATAAGACTTGTTTGAAATAATCAATCGTATAGGCGTCACGATCACGGAAAGCCCGTAACATTGGTCCAGAGTATGTCACTAAACCTGTATTCGTCAAAATGGCGTGACTGAGCGCCGTGATATCAGAGAAGCCACAAAGAATCTTCGGATGCGTCCGAATCAGTTCATAATCGAGTAAATCGACGAGTTCATTCGTACTGAACCCACCGCGAACGCAAAGGATCGCATCGACGTTCGGATCAGCGAACGCGGCGTGGAGATCTGCAACGCGTAACTCGGGATCACTGGAGCCGAACGGATTGACAGCACGCGCATGTTGACTGATTGAGACGCGTAATCCGAATGATTCGAGTGTCTCGATTGCACCGTCAATGATCTTCAGCTCGACTGTCGAGAGGCTCGAAGCGGGGGCGACTAAACGGACATGAGAACCATCTGTCAGCTTCTTCGGCGTTAAGGTCGGAAGATGAGCGGAAATGATTTCCAATCGGTTACCGAATGGGTCCGTTGTAAAGAAACGACGGCGCGGAGCAAGTCGTGTATCATGCTCAACGGGATAACCGGCGTCTTGCAAGCGATCACTCAATTCTTCAAATGTAGCGACGGTCAATCCGGGATGCGCTTTTTTGGCAGGAGAGAATGGCTCCTCGATGCCGAGGTGAAGCGCTGTACCGTGGTCTTTGAACCAAACACCACCACTTTTTTGAACACCAGCAGGTTTATCGACTTCCTTCATATGTAAAAGCCCGGCATAAAATGCACGGGCGCGATCTTCTTCATTTTTCGGCATAGCGAGTTGGACATGATCTAACATGAAGACACTTCCTTTACGAATGAGATTTAAGCAACGAACTGGGTGATCCGTTTCAGTTCACGCTCAACGAGATTCAAGTAGAAGACACCTTCGATCCGACGATCAAGAGATTGAGCGATTTCATATAAGTTCGTCCGGAGCGCTGCGAGATACGACGCTTCCTCACCAAGGGATTGTCGATGGGCAAATGCATAGTGAGCGAGTAGGAACTGGAGATATCCACGATCGGTTAAGAATGGAATCAATTGTTTTTTCTCTTCCATCAACCAGGTATAGTTTGTGTCGTAATACATCTTCGCATATAAATGATAGGGCTCATCGCCACCGGTAAAGAGTGTTTCGCCACGTTTGACTTCTTCAATCAAGCGTTCGCTCCAATCAAAACGTTCTTTTTTGCGACTAAGGAATAATGGCAGGATGTATGGATGAGCCTGATCTGGCATCCGTGAACAACCGCGTTCATGTCGCAGTGCCGCATAAAGAAGTAAGGCGCGATCTTCGAATCCACGTTCGATTGCATACGTCATCCGGCTGAAGGCTTCACAGGATGGGCAATCACTGAGTTCGTCGCTTGGTGCGTCGACCCATTCCGATAAATAGTGATCGGCTTGCTCCTCGTCACCGAGCTTGCTGTAAACCATGAAGCTAATATAGTCGCGTGTGCGCGCGAATCCATGCGCGTCACAAAAATCGATGAATCGGTCAAGATCTTCTTCGAGAAGCGATACCGTCACGTCTTCTTGTTCTGCCATATAGATCAAGTAGGACTTATAGTTCCAGTACAAATCAAGTTCTTGTTTTGGAGTCAGTGTCATCTCGTCTTTTCGGATCCATTCCATCAAGAGCGTGAAGGACACGAGAAATGATCGGAAGTGTCCTAGATCAAATTGATTTTGTGAAAACGTCCATAAGGAGAGGAAGAGGAGTGAATCATCAGCTGTTTCCTCAAAGATGGCCCATAAGGCCTCACCGCGTGTAACGGAGGGTTCTTCTTCCTTTAAGCGAAGATATAAAAGATGGAGTTCTTCTTGAGGGTTCATCTGTACCCCTCCTTTCTTATATAAGTATACCACGAGCGTTTTGAGAAATCGCAATTGAGCGAGGACGCAATAAAAAAAGATTCCGAACCGGCTCAATCGCGGTTCGGAATCATTTCAAGTATTTGGGGATGAGTATTAGCTGTCGGATGTAGCAAATCGTGTACTGTATAACTGTTGAGTACTTGATGGAACGCCGCAATGGCATCATCGAAAGCATCACGTGCCGGATCGAGCGAAGGAACTTCACAAATACCTTCTTGCGGATCGAGAAAATGAACGGTTGGTTCAAAGAGTTGTACGACGTCACCTATATGAATTGCATCCGGAGGACCTGCTAAACGGAACCCCCCTCCACGACCACGGACAGAATCAATCAGACCACTCTGTCCCAAGCGATAGACTACTTTCATTAAATGATTTTTAGAAATGTCGTAACAATCCGCTAGTTCCTGGATTCGGACTAAACGATCGGGATGGGCTGCTGCGAACAGCAGGGACCGAATCGCATAATCCGTATAACGTGTCATGCGCATTTTCATCACCTACTTAACACATAATATAGGGGGAGACACAAGCATTAGCAACTCTCAATGTGCAAAAAATAAGATGCATTTTGTAGATTGTTTTTGCGGATGGATTCACGCATAATGGACGGTGAAAGGTAGGTTAAATTATGCATTTCGATCAGGCATTACATCTCTTGCAGCAGCTCGGTCCATCGATGGAGCAAAAGGGATTGCGGATTGCGACGCGCTTCTATGACTCGCTTGAGGCGACGTACGAAGAAGAATTGCGCGCGCTTCGAGAAGCGGGGGCTCAGGAAGGAACTCGGGCACTGCGGATTTTACGCCTAAGTCAATTACTGAACCAAATTACCAATCAGCATGAATCGAGTGAACTGTTCAAATTGATTTTATTGAACGAAATCAATCAGACGAAATCGTTTCTGCTGACGTACCCGGACATCATCAGTCATGAAATTTTAAAAGCCGTTCAGATTGAATATGCACTTGAGGAAGATGCTCTTTTGCTTCAAGCATGGTCCATCGTCCATCATCAACTTGTCGATACGTGTCGGCATTTTTGTAAATACCGCCGTGCTGAAAATTGGCGGCAACAAGATATCTTATTGATCGCAGAAGAACATCATCTAGGAGCCGTCATTGATGAAGCAAGGCATGCTCTCTTAAGCGGTCGGAAAACGACCTTATTACATGTCTCAGCTGAAGAACTGGCAGAACGAATGTTAGCAAATGTCCTCTCCTTGACAACGAAAGGCATGATCGTCCACCACATTCGTCAAGAAGGATGGGAACAGCAGATGCAGGAATTCCTGACGATGATCACAGCGAATGATCCGATCGTCTTCGTCAGTGGATCGACGAACTTCATTGCAGACATCCAGCAACGACTCGATCCGCTACCGGTCCTGTTCGGTCCGTTCGTAGCGGCAAATCAATTACCATCTTAACGAGAAAAGCGATGTGTAACGCTCTGACAAAAGTCGGAGCATGACACATCGCTTTTTTAAGCTGATTTCGTTAAGCGTTTCGCGCGTTGAATCGAACGATCGAGTGCGAGATAGACCCCACCTGATACACAGCAGAGCAGTCCGACGAATCCAAGCGCAAAATCACCTTTTCCGGAATCAAGGAATAACGATCCGAGAAGTGGGGCGGTGACGCCACCGATCAACCACTGAAGACTCGCAGCACCGTTGTACGTTCCGCGGAGATGTTCCGGGGCGATTAAGGCAATGAATGTCATCTGCACAGGGGACATGATCATCTCACCGAGCGTATAGAACGCATAAATCGCAAGCAATACTGTCACGAGCACGACATAACTCGTTCCGAGTGAGAACAGGTAAGACGGCAAGAATGCGAGGAAAATCATGCCGATTCCGAAGATCGAGGCACCAAGCAACATGACTTTTCCGAATGCCTTCCCTGACAAGCGAGCAGCAATCGGGAACTGGAATAAGACGACCATGATTCCGTTGAGTGCCATCAAGTAAGGAAACGGATTTTGTTTCGTCGGTAATCCTGGCAATGCTTCTTTCAAGAAGACCGGTAACATACTTTCGACGAGGGCAAACCCCATCGAAATGAAGACACCCGCACCGATGAAGATTAAAAAGACGTGATCCTTCCGCAATACAGTGAGCGGTGATACTTTGACTTCGTCTGTCTTTTCGATATACTCCGGTTTCGTTTCTTCGATGAAGAAGTAAAGAACGAGTCCATATAGGAAAAAGACGAAGGCAGCGGAGTAGAAGATGAGCGAACGATCGACGAACAGGACAGCACTTCCGAGAAGTGGTCCGAACGCTGCGCCGACATTATGTCCCATCCGAAGCAGACCGAACGATTCATTCAGGCGTTCTGGTGGTGTGACGTCAGCGACCATCGCGCTTGCTGCCGGATGGAACAGTGAACTCGATAAACCGAGCAACGCGTTCAAAGCGAGCAGCGGTCCGAATGAATCGGCGAACGAGAAACCGATTAGCGCGATGACGTCACCGATGATCGAGAGAACCATCAGTGGTTTTCGACCGAATTTATCAGCGAAGTGGCCACCGAGAACGGCGCCGACGAGTGACATGATCGGTCCAGTCGCCATGATGACGCCGACTAGGAAGTAGGAATCGAGTCGATCCGCGTAATAGAGAACTAAAAATGGTGCAATCATGAACATCATGATCCCGGTGATCGTTTCCCCGACGAACCGGATCCAGATGTTGCGATCAAGCTGTTTGAGTGCATTAAACATAGTGAAAACCCCTTATATTCCGTTTTTAGACAATAGAAAAGACGGATACGCACAAATATGGGCATACCCGTCCAAATATAAGAGGGCAGCATGTACGTATACGCATACGCACACCCTGCTTAATTAAAAATTAAACGATTGGGTGACGTACAGTTGTAGCCGATACAAAGACAGTGTGGACAGATGTCCGGGCTTGATGGAATACCATTGTACGTCTCCTCCTTCTGTAATAGTGAACTTCCTAGTCATAGTAAAGAAGATCGTGATGAATTGTCAACTTTAAATCTGAAAATTAAGTCAATGAAGTGAAATGGACGAGACCTTGAAAATTCGGTATGATAGACTAGTTGCGAAAAAGATTGATCGGACTTTTGAATATATCGGTGAAAGGAACTACCATACATGACAAACATTCTACAAACGGAAGTCGAAAAGCGTCGGATTTTCGGCATCATTTCCCACCCGGATGCGGGTAAGACGACACTAACTGAAAAATTCCTCCTACACGGAGGCGCGATCCGTGAGGCAGGTTCTGTCAAGGCACGGAAAAACTCGAAATTCGCGAAATCGGACTGGATGGAAATTGAAAAACAACGGGGAATCTCTGTTACGTCTTCGGTCATGCAATTCGAATATGATAAAAAAATCGTTTCCATCATGGATACACCAGGTCACTCGGACTTCGGTGAAGATACGTACCGCATCCTGACGGCTGTTGACTCAGCAATCATGGTCATCGATGCGGCGAAAGGGATCGAGTCGCAAACGAAGAAACTTTTCCAAGTTTGTCGGATGCGCGGTATTCCGATCTTTACGTTCATCAACAAGATGGACCGTCAAGCACGTGATCCGCTCGAATTGATGGAAGAACTCGAAGAAGTCCTCGGCATTCCGTCGGTTGCTGTGACATGGCCAGCTGGTTCAGGTCAACAGTTCGAAGGGGTCTACGACCGCGTCAAAGGACAATTCCACTGCTTCAAAAATGATCGTAAGACGATCGAACTCGGCGAGGAAGGTCTCGCGAACGAAGAACTCGCGACGACGATCAACTCGGAAATGTACGAGACGTTGATGGATGAAGTCGACTTACTCGACGGCGCAGGTAACGAATACGATGAAGAATTGATCGCAAAAGGTGAACTGACTCCGGTCTTCTTCGGATCAGCACTCGTCGATTTCGGTGTCACACCACTTCTTGAACATTACTTGAACTTGTCTCCTTCACCGACACCACGTGAGTCGAACAAAGGAAAAGTCGAGCCGGCGCAAGACTTCTTCAGTGGTTTCGTCTTCAAGATTCAAGCGAACATGAACCCGAACCACCGCGACCGGATTGCGTTCGTCCGGATCTGTACAGGTAAGTTCGATCGTGGGATGGACGTCGTCCTGACACGGACAGGCAAGAAGATGAAGCTGTCGCAATCGACACAATTCATGGCGGATGAGCGAGAAACGGTCAACGAAGCGTTCGCAGGAGATGTCATTGGTTTGTATGACTCAGGCAATTATCAAATCGGTGATACAATCACGAACGGTGATCCATCGTTACAATATGAAGCACTCCCAACGTTTGCACCGGAACTCTTCCTGAAGGTCTACACGAAAAACGCCTTGAAGTCGAAACAGTTCCAAAAAGGTGTCGAACAGCTTGCGCAAGAAGGTGCGATCCAGGTCTACAAGACGGAATACAACGAAATCATCCTCGGAGCGATCGGACAACTCCAATTCGAAGTCTTCGAGCACCGGCTCAAAGGTGAGTATGGCGTTGACATCTTGAAGGATGCCGCGAACTTCCAAGTCGCGAAGTGGATCAAGCCAGCAGAAGTCGCTGCTGTCAAAAAATTGACGGATTCACGGACGGTTCTTGTCTATGACCGCTGGGAGAATGCCGTTCTGTTATTTGCGAATGATTTCGTCTACGAGCGATTCGTTCAGAAAAACGAAGGAACGATCACATTAGTCGATTCACCGCAACAACTCTAAGTTTTTGACGGACTACTTTTCGAAGTGGTCCGTTTTTTCGTTCCTGAAATCTCGTTTGATGGCAAGCGAACAAGGGTAAAAACAGAGCGAGTTTGAATCCATATGAAAAAGGAAGGTGTCATGTGATGGCGAAACGGTTTGTTGGGATTTATCAGGATCAATCGAGTCTGGAACGAAAAATTGAAGAATTGAAACAGCAAGGACATCATGATTCGGACTTTTCTGTCGTCGGTCGAGATGACGCGGCAGACGAAGCATCGGGTGCAAGTTGGATTGATCAAGTCAAATCAACGTTCTCTAAAGAACCACCGCTCCGTGAGACATTAAAACGTGTCGGACATTCGGACGATGAGGCAGAACGGCATTACGCGGAAGTCGAGCGTGGCGGTCTTGCACTGTTCGTCAAGGATCGAGATCACGACCATGACCATGATCATGACCACGGTCACGATCACCATCATGAGCATCATCATAACCATGACCACGATTATCGGCACGATGATAATAAAGTCGAAAATCCAGGGAACAACGCCTATGAAGCCAATCACCGTGAGGAAAGTGAGAAGAGCGACCGGGCGAAATGGAAAGCCGACGATATCGACTAATACCTAGAAGTGAAGACGCCATATTGGTGATCTTCACTTTTTTTTCGTATCCGAAGTCGCTGGGGAGGATATGTGAGGAATCGAGGTGCTATACTGAGAGCATCGAAGAGGTGATAAGACATGAAAAAAATAGTGACAGCTTTAGCAGGAATCGGTCTTGCCAGTGCTTGGTTCATCAACCGATACCCGGTGTTCGGGAAACGACCAAGCCGTGCAGAGCGGCGGAGTTTCGAACGATCAGATCGTTTTGTTGACGGGAAATTCAAAAATGAGATGGATTTCCAGTTGAAGATGGAATGGGACTCGATGAAAAGCATCTTAAAGGATTACGGACGAAACATTCCGAATCTGCGTCCTGTCAAAGCGTTACCGACGCTTCCGTATCAGCGACGTCAAGACGATAGTGAAGCACCACGCGTCACATGGTTCGGACATTCGGCATTTTTACTCGAACTCGATGGACAAACGATTTTCTTTGACCCGATGCTCGGTCGCGCACCGTCGCCATTCCCGAAACTGGGGGGAGGACGTTTTCAAACGACGCAGACCGTTGATCTCGAACGCTTGCCGTTGATCGATGTCGTCGTCTATTCGCACGACCATTATGATCACCTGGATTATCCATCCGTCCTCGCTTTGAAAAATCGAGTCGGTCGCTTCATCGTGCCACTCGGGGTCGGGAGTCGTCTCCGTGGATGGGGCGTCTCGGCGGAGCGAATCACGGAACTCGACTGGCATGAATCGACGCAAGTCGGTGGCATTAAGCTGACAGCGGCTCCATCGCGCCATTATTCAGGACGAAATGGTTTTGATCAATTTTCGACGCTATGGGCATCATGGGTCATCGAAGGCTCGCAAAAGGTCTTCTTTAGTGGCGATAGTGGGTATGGTCCGCATTTCAAAGCAATTGGTGAACAATATGGTCCGTTTGATCTGACGATGATGGAATGTGGGCAGTATGATGTCCGTTGGTCCAACTCGCATATGTTACCGGAACAAACGGTTCAAGCTCATCGTGATGTCAAAGGTCGTGTCCTGATGCCGATTCACTGGTCTGCCTTCATCCTCGCGTTTCATGCGTGGTTCGAACCGGTCGAACGGTTGCTCAAGGAAGCGAAACGCGATGAGATTCCGGTTCTGACACCAATGATCGGGGAGAGTGTGACACCCGAGAGCACGACACGGAAATGGTGGCGGGAAGTGCGTTGAGTAAAATAGCTTTTTGATTTTAATCGAATGAAATGAGAAAAAAAGTAGCCTTTTCGATGTGACTCGAAAAGGCTACTTTTTTAGGTGAATAAACAGATGAGATGTTCATCCTCGACTCCTTATAGAAAAACGAGGATGATGACATCGTCCGGTCATACAATACCATTTAGCTCGCCAATCGATCCACTTGTTTTACGCGACGTGAGCGAACTTTTTCGATGATCTCAAAACCGAGCACAAGCATCGTACCGACGAGTAATCCATTACTGAGGAACGGACGAAGCGTCAAAGGCAGGACTTCTGCGATGACGGTTGATTGTAACAAGATACTGATGCCGATGACGGCACTGATCGCAAACGCATGGCGGCGGCGACTGTTCTCCATGTTACTTTCAGCAGACTGCCAAGCAATCAGGAACATGTGCGGCAATGTCGCAAGCAACGCGGCACTCGCAACGCTCCGCGGTAAGGTCGCGATGATCCCGATCAAGCTTGGGAAGAAACCAATCAGTGCGATGACGAGCGAGGCAATCAAGAACGGACGACGTTTCCGGCTTCCTGTTTGCGCGATGAACCCGCTCGTAATGGGTAAAGGCACCGGTACAAGCGTCGAGAAAGTAGCGGCGAGTAAATGAATGACACCTTCGATCGACAAACCTTGGTGCAGACGTCCTTGTTTTTGAAGCGTTGCTTCGACGGCACTTAAAGCGGCAATCAAATTGACGACAAGCAAGATTGCGAACGGAATCGCGACAAGGAATGCACTGCCGTCAAACTGTGGCCATCCGAACGGTAACGCTTGCGGTGGTGCGAACAAACTAGACGACGTAGGAAGTGACGGACGGCTGACAAGCCAACCGACGATGATCCCGATCATCAAGGCGAACGGACGTAAGCGACTCGGTCCGAATTGGCTGAGTCCGAGCACAAGTAAGAACGTAATGATCCCGGCGAGCCGTGTTGCTTCGACGGCGAGGACGGCACCAAGCATGACGCCTGTCAATTGAATACATAATAAGAGCAAAAACGTTCCGCTGACGAGCGGTGTGAAGACGGGTAATAAGTACTTCGTCCATCCTGTCAAACCAAGGATGATGAGGATGATACCGGCAATGACGACGGCTGCCATCGCGATCGTAAAGGCCGTTTTTGAATCGACCGGTAGTGCGGCGATGACGACGAAGATGCTGACCCATGATCCGGCAGGTCCCGATACGATCGGAAGCCGGTGGCCGAAGGCTCCGTGTAGGAAACAGGCAATCCCGCCTACAAAGAACGACCGTTGGACAAGAGCAGCTGTTTCGACTGATGAGAGGTCGAACAGACTGGCGACGACGATTGGTAAAGCAATCGTGTTCGCGAGTAAAAAGACGATCCACTGGAAGGTAGAAGTCGTTTGTTTCATGAAAAAGCTCCTTTCTTAAACTTCAGATATTCCTGCATCATAGCATATGATTGATGTTATGATTCATATATCTTTATACATGAAAACATATGAAAGAGATGATGAATATGGATTTACGCCAGTATCGCTATTTTTGTGCGGTCGTCGAGGAACAATCCGTCACGCGGGCAGCGGAGCGCTTACGGATGGCACAACCTGCCTTGACGCAACAAATCCGAAGAATGGAAGAAGAGTTAAGCGTTCGCCTAATCGAGCGGGCAGGGCGCGGAATCCGGATCACACCAAGCGGCAACCGCTTATATGAACGGGCGGTTTCATTGCTACAGTTTGAGCAGGAGACGCGAATGGAATTAAGCGACATCGAAGCCGGACGAACAGGGATTTTGCGGATTGGTGTCAACACGTTATCAGCCAGTCGGCTTGTTGACTGGATCGAACAGATGAAACGACGACATCCTGGTATTATCTTACAAGTTCACCAAGGAGAATCGAGTGCGCTCATCGAACGGTTAAAAGAGCGGTCACTTGATGCAGCGTTGGTCCGTTTGCCGATTGATGCGCAAGGCGTCTCGATTGAATGGATGGAGGAAGAACTGTTTCATCAAGTCTGGCACCCTGATCATCCGACAGCGGATCTCATCATTCCAAGTCAGGAAGGGCTTGGTGTCTTTCAGACATTAAGTCAACGGCTCGGTGTCGTATCGCAAGAGACGTGTTCTGACGTCTTGACACTAATCGGACTCGTTCGGAAAGGGAAGGCTGTGACCGTATTGCCGGAGAGTACGTTGCGGGAACTGGACACGGCAGGACTGCATCAGACATACCTGTCAGGTGCAGCAAGTACGACAGCCTTCGTCTGGTTGACGGAGACGGGACCGACGACACTGACAAAACAATTCATTGAAATCATGCAAGAAACAGTAGATTAATTAAATGGACAGGAAAGAAAGGAACAATCGAATGAAAAAGATTCAAGGCACATATGGGGAAGCAAAGATTTTCACGGACAACGTCGACGAACTGACGATTAAGCAAGTAACAGCCATGTTGGAGGAACAATTTGCGACAGATAGTCGCGTTCGGATCATGCCGGATTGTCACGCTGGAAAAGGGTCCGTCATCGGAACGACGATGCATGTGACGGACGAGGTCGTACCGAATCTCGTCGGTGTCGATATCGGTTGCGGCATGTTATGTACACGACTTGCTGAACAAGAACCAATCGATTATGCGAAACTTGACGCGACGATTCAGCGTCTCGTTCCAAGTGGCATGTCGGTACGCCAGCAAGCCCATCCATTGTCAGAACAGGTACCGTTTGATCAAGTACTTGCACCGTTTAACGAGACACGGGCACGATTATCAATCGGTACGCTTGGTGGAGGGAATCATTTCATCGAACTGAACCAGGATGCAGCAGGACAGCGCTATCTCGTGATTCATTCCGGCAGTCGCAACCTTGGGAAGACGATCGCTGAACATTATCAGGCAGAAGCCGAGACGGCACGCTTCCAATTTGATGCGGGTCAAATCATTGAGGAATTAAAGCAGCAGGGGCGCGAATCGGATATTCAGGCGACCTTGCAGCAATTGAAGGAAAAACGATCTACGTTTAACAAAGATTTAGCATCTGTTTCCGGAGAAACGATGGAGCGTTACCTCCATGATCTTAAGATCGCCCAACGATACGCAGCATTAAACCGTCAAGCGATGACCGAAGTCATTTTCGAGGCGATGGGATGGACGGTAGTGGATCAGTTCGATACGATCCACAACTACATTGATCTTGATGCGATGATTTTAAGAAAAGGTGCCATCTCTGCGAAAGCCGGCGAGCGGGCAATCATTCCGATGAACATGCGCGATGGCTCCTTGATCGTCGTCGGAAAAGGAAACCCGGATTGGAATTATTCCGCGCCACACGGAGCAGGACGCATCATGTCACGATCTAAAGCGTTCAAAACAGTTGAACTCGATGCATTCGAAAAGACGATGACCGATGTCTGGTCAAGTTCTGTCGTCGCGTCGACGCGTGACGAGTCGCCTTTCGTCTATAAACCGATGGACGAAATCATTCGCAATACGAAAGAAACGGTCGATGTCGTCGAGATCATTAAACCGCTATACAACTTTAAGGCAAAGTGATGTCAGGGTGTTTTCAAAAGGGGAGGATAGTGTATGCGCTATAAGAGAAACATGGCGATCCTATTTTCGAGTGTATTTTTAAGTGTAGGATGTACGGATGAGGCGGTCACGACGGAACAGAAAAAAGTAGAAGTCAAAACTACTACTCATACGAATCAGAAGACAAAACATCCTATCTTACATCCTGTTCAGTATGAAAAGCTGTTCAAGTACATGGATGAACACCTGAAGATGGATCAATTTCAGTTGCAGGCAAGTACGATAGGTTCAGATTTCACGGCTGTAGATCGATCATTGAGTTTTGGGAAGAGACGTTGGTTAACCGTTGACGGAACGATAGACACACCGTCGACATAAGAGACACTTTATTTTGAAAATCAAAAACAAGATACGCGGTTAGCGATCCATCTTACTTATATAGATCGATACATAGGCAATGACGTGATGCAGTATCAATCAAGTGATGGCTACAAAGGGCTGAATCAAAAGCTATCGAATCAGTCTGATCTTATCATCATCAGCTACAAAAACATCCTCATATCCGTGCAACAAAATGCTTTATATAAAGTCGATCCTGACACGACGCAGGAGGCAGCAAAACAGGTGATTCACGAATTAAAAAACGTTCCCGTTTAAAACGAGAACGTAAAGAAGACAACTTTGATTTGATTAGACTGCACCATCCGGTAATGTCTCACCTGTCCGGCGAATCGTCGCTCCGAGTTCAGCGGCGATCGCATTGACGGCTTCTGAATCTTCGTTGACTTCACTGATCAAGATGACACCGTAATGGTCGGGATCAATCTGATTCAGCGTCCGGTTGAATAAATCAAACGATTCCCGTTCGTTCTTTTCATCCCGGTTCGCACCGATCAAATAACCAGCAACGGAACCGACGAGCATACCGAACGGACCTCCGACGACACCGATCGCCATGCCGATCAATGAGCCTTTGAAGGATTGGTCCTGTTGCGTGAAGTCAATGGCATCGATGAAAGAGAAGCCCTCTGCTTCGTCACGTTTTGCGAGAACCATCTGATCCATCTCGATTTCCTTGATTGCCTCGAGATCCTTAATCATCGCAAAGCCTGTTTTTGCTTTTTCTAAATCACTAAAAATGATTGTCGTAATAACGTGCGTTGCATCGCTTTTATATTTCGCCATAATAAACGCCTCCACAAGAATCGGATATCGTACTACACTTTTTAAGTACCCTGAACATTCTAAATGGAAACGCGAGACTGGAAATATGAAAAAAACAGGACAACAGAATAATTTTTTAATATCGGCAATAAGTAAAACTTATCGAAAGTCTTTTGTTCTTTCAAATTGTAACGGAATCCATATTATACTATGATAGAACTGTACAAGTAAGCGGTATCAGGGGCTTGATGTCGTGAACACTTAAAGGGGGAATCACCATGAAGCAAACAGATGTGTCGCAAGATGTCTTTGGCGCACGCCGTTCGTTTGAAGCAAACGGTAAGAATTATCAGTACTACAGTCTTGAAAAATTGGAAGAACTCGGATTGACGGAAGTCAAACGCCTTCCATATTCGATTCGTGTCTTACTCGAGTCAGTACTTCGTCAACAAGATGGTCGTTCGATCACACGTGAACACGTCGAGAACTTGGCGAAATGGGGAACAGCTCAAGTTTCGAATGATGTCGACGTTCCGTTCAAACCGTCACGCGTCATCCTTCAAGACTTCACAGGTGTTCCAACGGTCGTTGACCTCGCATCACTTCGTAAAGCGATGCAAGATCTCGGTGGAGACCCATCGGTCATCAACCCAGAAGTACCAGTCGACCTCGTCGTTGACCACTCGGTTCAAGTCGATGCCTACGGTTTTGCTGGAGCACTTGCAGAAAACATGGATCTTGAATTCGAGCGTAACGAAGAGCGTTACAAATTGCTTCGCTGGGCAACGTCAGCATTTGATAACTACCGTGCCGTACCACCAGCAACAGGAATCGTTCACCAAGTCAACCTCGAGTACTTGGCATCTGTCGTCCTTGAAAAGGAAACAGCAGACGGTACAGTTGATGTCTATCCGGACACACTCGTCGGAACAGACTCACACACGACGATGATCAACGGTCTCGGCGTCCTCGGTTGGGGAGTCGGTGGGATTGAAGCGGAAGCGGGCATGCTCGGACAGCCGTCATTCTTCCCAGTACCTGAAGTCATCGGTGTTCGCATCACAGGTGAGATGCACCCAGGAACGACAGCAACAGACGTCGCGCTCCGTGTAACGGAAATGCTCCGTCAAGAGAACGTCGTTGGTAAATTCGTCGAGTTCTTCGGTCCATCACTCCACTTGATGTCACTTTCTGACCGGGCAACAATCGCGAACATGGCTCCAGAATACGGCGCGACATGTGGATTCTTCCCAGTTGATACAGAGACATTGACGTACCTTCGTCTGACAGGTCGCGATGAAGCATTGATCGAAAAAGTCGAGAACTACTCGAAAGCAAACGGTTTGTTCTACACGCCACAAAACGAAGATCCAACATTCACGAAAACGGTCGAACTCGATCTTTCGACGATCGTTCCTGCGCTTGCTGGACCAAAACGTCCACAAGACCGGATTGATTTGACGGATGTCCATACATCATTCAAAAAAGCGTTGACGGCTCCACAAGGAAACGCTGGATTTGGTCTTGCAGAAGAAGAAGCGAACAAAGTCGCAGTCGTTCAGTTCGAAGACGAAGCGGTTGAGATGCGTACTGGTGATGTGGCGATTGCTGCGATCACGAGTTGTACGAACACTTCAAATCCTTACGTCATGATCGGTGCGGGACTCGTCGCGAAAAAAGCGATCGAACTCGGTCTTTCGGTTCCGAAATACGTCAAGACATCACTTGCGCCAGGATCGAAGGTCGTTACGGATTACCTCGAGAAATCAGGACTCCAAACGTACCTTGACGAACTCGGCTTCAACACGGTCGGTTACGGCTGTACGACATGTATCGGGAACTCTGGTCCACTCGACCGCGCTGTCGAAGATGCGATCCTTGGTTCAGACTTGCTCGTTTCGTCTGTCCTCTCAGGAAACCGTAACTTCGAAGGTCGTGTCCACCCGCTCGTCAAAGCGAACTACTTGGCTTCACCGCCACTCGTCGTCGCGTATGCCCTTGCAGGAACAGTCGACGTCGATATCATGAACGCGTCACTCGGGACAGGCAAAGACGGACAAGAAGTCTTCTTCGCTGACATCTGGCCTTCACGTGATGAGATCCAAACGATCATCAACACGGTCGTCACACCAGAAAGCTTCCGCGCAGAATACGATTCAGTCTTCACAGGAAACGAACGTTGGAACAACCTTGACGTGCCAACAGGGGATCAGTACGACTTCGATGGTGAGTCGACGTACATCCAAAACCCACCGTTCTTCGAGAACCTCGCGAAGGAAGCGGGTCAAGTCGAAGCCCTCAACGGACTCCGTGTCTTCGGTAAGTTCGCTGACTCGGTCACGACGGACCACATCTCACCAGCTGGTTCATTCTCAAAAACGACGCCAGCCGGTCAATACCTCGTCAACAAAGGGGTTGCACCAAAAGACTTCAACTCATACGGTTCACGTCGTGGTAACCACGAAATCATGATGCGCGGAACGTTCGCGAACATCCGCATCCGTAACCAAGTCGCACCAGGTACAGAAGGTGGCTTCACGACGTACTGGCCAACAGGCGAAACGATGGCGATGTACGATGCTGCGATGAAGTACAAAGAAGATGGTACAGGTCTCGTCATCCTCGCTGGTAAAGATTACGGTATGGGTTCTTCACGTGACTGGGCAGCAAAAGGAACGAACTTACTTGGCGTCAAAGCCGTCATCGCGGAGAGCTTCGAGCGGATTCACCGTTCAAACCTCGTCATGATGGGTGTTCTTCCACTTCAATACGTGGCAGGCACAACAGCTGAAACACTTGGTCTAACAGGTGAAGAAGCGATCAGTATCGCAATCGATGAGTCTGTTCGTCCACGTGACATCGTTAAAGTCACGGCAACAGCGGCAGACGGAAAAGTCACTGAATTCGAAGCGATTGCTCGTTTCGACTCAGAAGTCGACATCGATTACTACCGTCACGGCGGGATCCTTCCAATGGTCCTTCGTGAGCGTCTCCAACAAGCATAAGTTGTCTAATCAAAGGTGGGGGAAACCCCACCTTTTTTTGACGAGAGGAGGAATTCGATGAATCGATTCAAGAAGTGGTTTCAACCGAAGGAAGATCGACCGTTGCCGATGCGTGACGTGACGCTTGATGAAGTCAAACAAGCGACGCATGCGTTTGAATCTGAACTACCGAAAGGGACGAATCGGACAGTGCTTCTAGATAATGATCAGCGGATCGACCTGAAACAGCTGGAGCCGTATTTGAAAGCACGCTCGACACAAGTGTTTTACATGTCGCGTGAGACATTCACCATCATGGAAGCAAAAGACCGGGAACTCGTCTATGAGATGGATCATGTCCAGGTTGCTGTCGATCGCTATTTTGACCGGGTGAAAAAACTTCCGTTAAAACCGTATAGCAAAACGTTTCAAGTCGACTGTGCGATGTTGTTTCAGGATGGCTATTTACGTGAAATGCCACATCATAGTTATTACTTGGTCGATGAGTCGATGATCGTCTCGTTGACGCCGAAGAAAGCGTAAACGTAATCAAGGGTGGACCGAATTCATTCGGTTCGCCTTTTTTTGTCGTCCTGAACGTTTTCTAATTTGTTCAAAAGTCTGACGAATTTACTCAGAAATCGTGAAATCTTGGACAAACCCTTTGTATTTCCCCTTTAAAACCGATACGATGATAGGGAATAGAGACTTGAGCTAGGAAGGTGTACATGGCATGACGAAACGAACGAGCACGTGGATTGCAGTAGCAATCGTGGCAATGGCGATCCTCCTTGCCTACAATTTTTATCTCTTGAACAAGACGCAGACCGCTAGCGATGAAAAAGCCGCAACGGTCAAACCGTTTTATACGATGACACGCATTCAATATGTCGAGAAGAAACTCGCAACGAAAAAAGATGAGCTCGAAGCCCGGACATATGAAGTCGTGTTTGACGACAAAGGGCATTTTCGGACAGAAGTCGTAGACGGACCGTCAAAAGGATCGCTTGCGATCTGGAACGGCACAATGTTCCGTGAGTATGATGCGACAGGGAAGTTAGTCAATGAGACGAAAGCAGGCAAAAGCGTCAGTGCGCCGCGTCCATTCCTCTCTCGAGGATTCAATGAACAGATTCTCGCCTTCATTAAAAAAGGAGACTTTGGACAAGTCGAGGGAGAAGCAGACATTGCAGGGATGGCTGCGGACGTTTACGTGAAAAAAGAACCATCGAGCACGGTTCCTGAAGAATGGATCAAACAGTATCCATCGATCTTCGATAAAGAAAACAACCAGGAACAAGCGACGTATTATGTCGCATCTGACCGTTCGAAAGTCCTCGGTGCCGAATCACGCAATAATGGTAAATTGTTCTACTCTGTCAAGATGAAGAGTTTTGAGACAATTGATACGTTCGATAAGGAATGGCTAAAAGCAAAATAAACAAGAAACGACCGGCGATGACGCTACGAAACGGTAGCGGACAAAGTCGGTTTTTTCGAGACGCAGGAGGTTCAACATGGAAGCATTCTCGAAAGAGGAGATGTTCAATCAAATCAAGGCGTGGGAAGAGGGCGCGAAAGTTGAGGAGGTGCTTGCGCTACGTTATGCCCAAAGTAGTCGGCTACTTGGAGAAACGGAAGCACTCGTCCGTATCTTAGCGTTACTTGTCGAGCATCGCTATATCATGACAGGACGACTGGACGCCTTAGCTGAGAGCTGGATGCAAGAAATCCGTCAGCATGGTCGCTTGCCAGCACGTCTTGAGCAGTTATTAACGGAGCAACAACTACAAAGTACGTATCAGCGTCTCGTCGCGCATACGTTCCCGACGATCCGTGAGACGGACAATGCGAACGCGAAACGATCTGCGACAAAGGAACTGATTCTCCAAGCGAGCCAAATCGTCGAGGAGACGGATCAAATCGTCGAACTGACAGAACGACTTCGTCGGCTAGATGCCGAACGCTGGACGAAACTGTTCGATGCTGGAACGGCATTGTTACGTTCGAGTGCAACGCTCGAGCAGACGGCGCAGACGTTCGTCGACAGCTTACAAGAACGCTTCTATTCCCGAGAAGCATTCCGTGAGATGACGGAATTGAAAACGACGACGATTCAGGATCTTAAGCGTGTCGTTGCCTTACTTCCCGTCGAAAGCAAACAAGTTGAACGATCAGCACTCGAGGAACTCGACGCGATGATTGGTCTCGAAGACATTAAACAACGGGTCCACCACATGTATCGGTTTTTGAAGTACCAACAAAAACGGTCGGAAGACGGCTATCGTTCAAGTGATCAACCATCGCTACACATGATCTTCATGGGGAACCCAGGAACCGGGAAAACGACGCTTGCCCGTTTGATGGCGAAGATCTACCATGAACTCGGACTACTCGAACGCCCGGAAGTCGTCGAGACGGATCGTTCGTCGCTCGTCGGTGCCTTCGTCGGACAAACGGAAGAACAAGTCATGAGCAAGGTCCGGGAAGCTGTCGGAGGTGTACTCTTCATCGATGAAGCCTACGCCTTAAAGCGTGCCGGACAAAGTGGGAACGACTATGGGCAGGCAGCGATCGATACGCTCGTCGCTGCGATGACGAGTGGGGAATATGCGGGACGGTTTGCAGTCGTCCTCGCTGGTTATCCGGAAGAGATGCGTGATTTCCTAAAGGCAAATCCCGGACTACGAAGCCGTTTCCCGGAATCGAATCATTATCTGCTTGCAGACTATACGGATCAAGAGCTGCTCGCGATCGGACGCTCGATTGCGACGGCAAATGATTACGTCTTGACGGAACAAGCAGAGCGGGCGTTGCTCGGTCGGCTCGAGCGGGAGCGCGTCGACGCGAGTTTCGGAAACGGACGGGCGGTTCGCAATATCGTGCTTGATGCGATCTTCAAGAAGGGAGCAAGCCTTGGAGAGAGTGCCAGTCACGAAGACTTTGCCTTACTCGAACAAGAAGATTTCGAGATGGTGCAAGAACCGGACGCGACGGTGGAAGAACGGATCGCTTCGCTCGTCGGATTGTCTGATCTAAAGGATGAATTGAAACAGATCGAAGCCTTATTATCAATGCAAAAACGCCGTCGTGAAGCCGGTTATAAGGTATTACCGGTCGAACTGCATGCGGTCTTTAGCGGCAATAGTGGTACCGGTAAGACGACTGTCGCTCAGCTTTATGCCGATGTCTTACGACAATGCGGCTATTTAAAACGCGGACACTTGAAAGTCGTCAGCCGAGCTGACCTCGTCTCCGGATATGTCGGACAGACCGCGCAAAAGACACGCGACGCGATTCGAGACGCGCTGGGTGGTGTCTTATTCATTGATGAAGCCTATGCGTTAAACGGTGGAGCAAATGACTTCGGGAAGGAAGCCATCGATACGCTTGTGGATGAGATGACGAAACATCAAGACAATCTCGTTGTTGTTCTTGCAGGTTACGAGCAACAAATGAACGCCTTGCTCGCGAGTAATCCGGGATTGAAGTCGCGCTTCAAGCGGTCGTTCCACTTCCCAAATTATTCGCCAGACGAGTTGATTCAAATCATTGAAGGATATGCGGCACGATTCGGATATGAGCTGACGGAGGACGCGCGACAGACGCTTACTGAGAAAATCGATGTCGTTCCGAACGGAAACGCACGGGCGGCGATCACGATTGTCGAACAGGCGATCGCGAAACAATCGATGCGATTAATTGACAAAGTTAGCTTATCCGGTTCAGAATGGTCCTATCTTGAAAAAGAGGATTTTTAAGGGGGAAGCTACATGCACACGATTGAAATACCTGTTCGCTACGCCGAGACGGACATGATGGGCATCGTCTATCATTCGAACTATCTCGTCTATCTGGAACTGGCACGGACAGAGTTAATCCAGTCCTTGGGTCTTAATTACAAGGAGATGGAAGATGCGGGTTATGTCTCCCCGGTTACGAATGTCAATCTCGATTATAAGCGCTCGTTGACGTACGGTGATACGGCGGTCGTCACGGTCTGGATTGATCATTACGATGGCTTACGGACGATTTATGGTTATACCGTCAAGCACCCGGACGGAAAACTTGCGGTATCGGCAAAGACGACACATGTCGTCGTCAAGAAGGAAAACTTCCGACCGATTCGTTTGCCGAAGGTGTTCCCGAACTGGCACGATATCTACGAGAAGATGAGTGAGACGGACGCAGCACTCTTAACGGAAGCGTGAAGATGTACAACAATAGCGGGATCGATTTTATTGAATCGGTTCCGCTTTTTTTATTTGCACCCTGAACAGTAAAATTTAGCACTTGGTACTAACGACCGATGACAAAGTCAGAATCATTTGCGAAAATAAAGAAGCTGAAGTAAGGTAGGGTCTTAGTCCATCTGTTGGAAGTAGGCTCGACGGATGGAACAATTAGCGGTAACATAGAGAAGCATAAAAAGAAGAGGGGTCTTACTCATGAAAAAAATCGTAACCGTTAGTACGTTAGCGCTTCTCCTTGCAGGATGTAATCCTGGGGATCAACAAGCGGACGATACGACGAAAACTGAACAGAAATCAGATGAGACAACACAATCAAAAGACGAAACGAAAAAAGAAGACACAGCAAAAGACACGAACAAAGAAGAAACAAACAAAACAGATGAAACAACGAAAGACGATACGTCAGAAGATGCAAAACAAGAAGACAAGTCATCTGAAGACA
>NZ_DJTL01000005.1:90467-164783 GCF_002439205.1 Exiguobacterium sp. UBA6309
AAGACAAGTCATCTGAAGACAAATCATCCGATGAGACGACACAAGAGGACCAAGGATCTTCGGATGAGGCAACGAAGGATGAAACAGAAAAGAAAGATGATACACCTGCAGCAGAGAACAAAACAGAAGACAAAAAGGACGAATCGACGGATAAACCGGATAGTTCGTCTCAGGATCCAGAGCAGGAAAAACCATCGAAACCAGAAGATGAGACGCCAGACGTCGATAAATCAGCAGATGCCAAAGCCGATCTTTCGCTTGGAATGCTCGTCGTCGTCAACAAGAAGTATAGCTTGCCAATCGACTACAAGCCGTCGGATCTCGTCGTTCCAAACGTCAGCTTCTCCTATTCGGGTGTACTTGAACAAAGCTACATGCGAGCACCAGCTGCGAAACAGATGGAAAAGATGTTCGCTGCTGCTAAAAAAGAAGGCGTAACATTGAACGCTGTCAGCGGATTCCGTTCCGGCGCACGTCAAAAAGTATTGTATAATAATTATGTCGCACGTGACGGCAAGGCAGCTGCTAATCAATATTCAGCACGCCCTGGTCACAGTGAACACCAGACAGGTCTCACTTTTGATATTTCGTCACCAAGTGTAGGTAATGGATTAACAGCCGCTCTTGGTGATACGAAAGAAGGAAAATGGATCGCGAATAACGCAGCGAAGTTCGGCTTCATCGTTCGTTACGACCGTGGTTTCCAGTCACGGACGGGTTATACGTATGAGCCATGGCACATTCGTTATGTCGGAGTCGATGTCGCGACACAAATTAAAAATAACGGACAGACTCTTGAGGAATATATGAAAGTCGGTCACTAAGAGGTTGGAGGTTGACTATGATTGAAATCATAGGGATTTTGGTTCTTGGCTATCTGCTTGGTTCGATTCCGTTCGCATTACTTGTTGGGAAATGGGGACACGGAATCGATATTCGTCAACAAGGTAGCGGGAATCTCGGAACGACGAATACGTTCCGTGTCTTGGGGAAAAAGGCAGGAATCATCGTCTTGATCGGTGATCTTGGAAAAGGAGCCGTCGCGAGCCTTGTTCCGATCTTAATGGGCGCGGATGTGCATCCGCTGTTTGCTGGATTAGCTGCTGTCGTCGGTCATATCTATCCGATTTTCGCAAAGTTCAAGGGCGGAAAGGCAGTCGCGACGTCTGGTGGGATGTTGCTCGTGACGAGCCCGATTCTCTTCATCTTTCTGCTCGTATCCTTTTTGACGACACTTCGCCTGAGCCGGATGGTCTCGCTCAGTTCGATCGTCGCAGCAAGTGTCGGGATTGTCGTGTCGATCACGATCGGCGTCTTGACGAACGATTGGATCGTTCCGACGTTCTTTACGGTTCTTGCGTTGTTCGTCATCTTCAAGCACCGTGATAACATCCAACGGATTCGCCAAGGAACAGAGTCTAAGATTCCACTCTTTGCAAAGAAATCGTCTGAATGAACGACTAATGACGCGTCTGCCTCTCACTCATTGAGAGACAGGCGCGTCTTTCGTTTGATGAAAGAGTCGGATAACGGACGAATTCAACGACATTTCATAGGAACTACACGTTTATTTACATCGGATTTACAAGATCTTTACAGACGTTCGCTACACTAGAACTAGAACTGGTCTGTAAAGGGGGAAGCGCACGTGTCGTTGTTAGGAGAAGAGCGGAAATCACGCATCATGGAATGG
This sequence comes from Exiguobacterium sp. UBA6309, assembly GCF_002439205.1. Taxonomy (NCBI): domain Bacteria; kingdom Bacillati; phylum Bacillota; class Bacilli; order Caryophanales; genus Exiguobacterium; species Exiguobacterium sp. UBA6309. The sequence goes on from NZ_DJTL01000005.1 coordinate 92,161, forward strand.
CTGGAAGAGGAAGGGAAAGTCATGACGAAGGATTTGATCGAACGTCTCGATGTCTCGGGAGAAACGGTACGACGCTACTTAGAGGAGTTGGAACGCGAACGTCAATTGAAGCGTGTCTATGGCGGTGCTATCTATCAAGGAGGAAAACGGGAGACGCCGATCTCACGGCGAACGGATCAGCTGTCCCGCCGTTTAGCGCGCTATGCGAAAGGGTGGCTCAGTGACTATTCCTGTATCTTTCTCGGACGGGGAGAACCGGTCGAGCATTTGTTACCTTATTTAACGGGAAACGCGACGATTGTCACGAATTCACTAATCGTCGCCAGTCATTTGGAGCAGTGCCGTAAGACGGGACCGTTCACTGGGGAAATTCGATTGTTAGGCGGAACAGTCGATGCATACGGACAGACGGTCGGGGTCGAGGTATTGCAAGCACTGGATGCCTATGCTTTTGATGCCTGTTTCCTATCGTTTGATGGTGCTGAGATTGAGCGAGGCTTCGTCAGTGATGATATCGAATCGTCACTTATCCAAAAAGCGGTCATTAGTTGCACAAAAGATGTCTACGCCTTCTTAGCCAATGACGAGTTCCAAGGAAACCGAAAATATAAGGTGGCAGAGTTCCGGCGCGCGAAAATCGTCCTCAGCCCAGCTTCCTATCCGCCATCATGGGAGATGAAACTGTTCAACGAACGCGTGAACTGGATGGTCGTCTCATGATACACTGATGCGGGAGGGATGTATCATGTTAGAAATCATTGCATCGACCGTAGAAGAAGCGGTCGCAGCAGAACAAGCCGGAGCGGACCGGATCGAGCTCGTTTCCGCATTATCCGAAGGGGGATTGACGCCGAGCTACGGACTGATCCGTCAAGTCGTCTCGACGGTCGAGATTCCGGTTCACGTCCTCGTGCGACCACATAGCAAATCGTTCGTCTACTCGAAATCAGATGAGGAGACAATCATCACGGATATTGACTTGATCCGTGAACTCGGTGCAGCCGGGATCGTCGTCGGCTCATTGACAGCAGACGGTCGTGTCGACGAAGGTTTCCTCGGTCGCATCATCAAACATAAAGGGGAACTGTCATTGACGTTCCACCGAGCAATCGACAGTAGTCGTGATATTCTTGAAGCGGCAGAAGTACTCGCTGATTTTCCAGAAGTCGACCGGATCTTGACGTCAGGTGGTCAAGCGACGGCACTAGAAGGTAAAGAGACGATCGCACGTTTGATTGCAGACTATCCGGACTTGATCATCTTACCAGGATCCGGCATCACACTTGAAAATGCAGAGGCACTTCTTGAAGCAACGAAGGCGTCCGAGCTGCATGTAGGATCGGCGGTCTTACAAGACGGTGCCATTCAAAAAGAACACGTTGAGGCGTTGACACGACTCCTAGGATGATCATCGAGTGAATCAATCCATTTTTCTGATCTGTTGAGATGAGGGAAATGGATTTTTTTCATGCGCTCGTGACGACTTTTCGACGATTCGCTTCAAGCAGATGAAAAGCAGAGTGGGAGAACTAGGTTTTTCAAAGGAACTGGGCTAAAATCAAAAGTGGAAATAGTGGATATAAAGGAGTACGACATGAACCCTAAACAATTGAAACAAGCTGCTCTTGGTACGTTAAAAGGACAATGGTTGGTCGGATTAAGCATCTCGATCATCTACTTCCTTATTTTTGCGCTCGCTGCAAGCCGGATGTCATTTGACCAAGATGACATTGATAGTATGGTTCGATTCATCGCACTGAACATGGTCGTCACGATCGTCCTGGCTCCAGTGACAGTTGGTCGAACGATTGCTTACTTACGCTTCACCCGCGGGGAGTCTGCAGGAATCGGAACACTGTTCGAAGGATTCTCTTCGTTTCGACGTGCTTTCCGGACGATTGCCGCATATGCGATCGTAACGGTATTGGTCTATGTTGGATCATTTTTGATCTTACCGGCACTATACTTCTACCTAGCATATCGTCTCGTTCCGTATATTTTAGTCGATCGACCGGAATTATCGTTTTGGCAAGTACTTGGTGAAAGCCGCCGGATGATGAAAGGGCATAAGCGTGAACTGATCATACTTTACTTGAGTTTCATCGGCTGGGGGATCCTCGCACTACTTAGTACAGTCGGTGTCATCTTCTTGACGCCATACTTCGATACGACGATGGCACACTTCTATGAACGCTTGAAACCAACCCGTTCCGTTAAGGGATGAACGTAAAAAAGCCTGTACATTACGTCAGTAGACGTAGCGTACAGGCTTTTGCTTATTCCACCGAAGCGCGTGAACGCTCAGCGAGCAATAGATAAAGCGCTTGTGTACCGGAATCGGCGTGACCCAGCTCAGCAAGTTGTACATATAAGTCTTTCGTGAGTGCAAGACCAGGTGTCGCGATACCCATCTCAGCGCCGCGTTCGAGGGCAAGGCGCATATCCTTGATGAAGTGTTTGACGAAGAAACCAGGTGAGTAGTTTTCGGCGATGACGCGCGGAATCAAGTTCTCAAGACTCCAGCTACCGGCAGAACCAGATTTGATCGTCTCGATGAACTGTGTCGGATCGATTCCGGATCGTGTGACGAACAACAACATCTCCGCTGTTCCAATCATCGATCCGGCGATTGCGATTTGGTTCGCGAGCTTCGCCGATTGTCCTTTACCAGGACCACCGAAGAGTGAAATCGATTTCCCCATCGCCTCGAATAATGGCTTCGCTTGTGCGAAAGCCGCTTCTTCACCACCGACGAGAATCGCGAGTGTTCCGTTCTTCGCACCGAGATCACCGCCCGTGACAGGTGCGTCAAGTGCCTGAAGACCGCGTGCTGTCGCTTCCTGCGCGATTCGTTCAGCAAGAGCCGGACTAGACGTCGTCATATCAATCAGAATCGTTCCTGGTGTCGCATGATCGAGTATGCCGTCTTCGAAGTAGATCTGCTTGACGTCTTGCGGATAACCGACGATCGAGATGACGACGTCGACATCCGTGACGACATCTTGAATCGTATCGACGATTTCGACACCATCTGCTTCAAGGACGAGTCCTTTCTCTTTCGTGCGATTGTATCCTTTGACTGTAAAACCTGCCTTACGCAGATTGCGGACCATGCCTTGTCCCATGACACCTAATCCGATGAAACCGACTGTCTTCATACGTGATTCCCCCTTGCACGTTCCGTGCCGATGAATTGTTGCGTTACGAGCTTATTATACAATGGATTGTCGACGACAAGTCGATCATGTGTCCCGATACCTGAAATCTGACCATCTTCAAGAACGATGATTTGATCGGCATGACGGACCGTCGCGAGACGATGGGCGATGACAAACGTTGTCCGTCCGACCATTAATCGCTCGAGTGCTTCTTGAACGACACGTTCCGACTCGGAGTCGAGACTGGATGTCGCTTCGTCAAGCAACAGAATTTCCGGATCACGGAGGAGTGCACGTGCAATCGCAATTCGTTGGCGTTGACCACCGGACAGTTTGACACCCCGTTCTCCAATCTCAGTCGCATAACCTTCCGGGAATCGTTCGATAAACGTATCGGCATTCGCCATCCGTGCAGCCGCACGGATTTTGTCTTCACTGATGTCATCTGTCAGACCGTAGACGAGATTGTCACGAATCGTTCCTGATAAGACGGGGGAATCCTGCGCGACATATCCGATTGCCTGTCGCCAAGACGATAACGTCAAATCAGAAATGGGTTGATCTCCGAGTCGGATTTGTCCTGACGTCGGTTGATAAAATCGCTCAAGTAACGCAAATAATGTCGTTTTACCAGAGCCGCTCGGACCGACGATCGCTGTCGTCTTGCCGCGTGGTAACGTAAAGCTGACATTCTGTAAGATCGACGTCTCATTGTATCCAAATGACAAGTGTTCGACCGTCACGTCCGTAAACGGACGAGATGCTACAAGCGTTCCAGCTGCTTCTGGTGATTCATCGAGAAGCTCGATGATTCGCTCTGTCGCACCGCGTGCTTTCTGTAACTTCGTGATGAATTCAGTCATCGTCACGAGCGGAGTCATGATTTGGAACAAATAGAGCGAAAAGGCGACGAGTTCACCCGCCGTGATCTGGTTCGTCGAAACGCGGTAGGCACCAAAACCGATGATCAGGATCAACATCGTCGTTAGAGTGACGTTAAAGATCGGCAACAAGAGGGCTTGAATTCGTCCTTCCTTTACACCATACCCGTATAAGTTCTCAATCCGAGTTTTTCCTCGCCCCAGCTCATAGTCTTCTGTTGCTTGTGATTTGACGAGTCGGACCTCACCGAGCATCTCGGCAAAAAAACCGGATAATCCTGCAAGTTCCTTCTGAGTCTCACGAGAAATCTTGTGTAGTTTGCGGACGAGCGGAATGATGATCAACAAGGTCACGGGGACAGCGATGACCATGACAAGCGTCATTTGCCAATCGAGGAAGAATAGGATCGTGATTGCTCCGATGATTGAGACGAGTGACGTCAGCAAACGAACGAGTTGTTCCGATAGCAATTGCTGGAGTGTCGTTGCGTCACTATTAAGTCGTGAGACGAGCTCACCGGATTTTGTCTCATCATAGAACGGAATCGATAGCGTTAACAGACGCTTCCATAGAAGCGTTCGTAAATTGGCGACGATCCGTTGACCGACGATCTGTAACCAATAGATCGATAAAGCGTTCGCGACGACTTGAACGACGAAAACGATTACAAATAGACTGATCAATTGTGGTGTCAGTCGATCGACAGTAAAACCATCAATCAACGTCTTTAAGAACCAAGGAATGGCGAGCGCAGCCAGCGCTTGGATGACAGAGACGGAAACAGCGGCAGATAATAAACCGACCGGTGGTTTCGTTTTTTTCAATAACAGGTAAAAAGATTGGAACGTCGCAGCGTTCATTTCAACACATCCTCTCTTTTCTATTGTCCTGAAGAACGAAGAGACGGTCAAATGGGAAGCGCGACTTGACAAAAAATCTTTCGATTTGTGACACTGATAGTGGAAACAATAAGGGAGGATTCAAATGTCTATTTTCGTAGATGCGGACGGATGTCCCGTTGTCGATCTCGTCATTCGACACCGACAGGGACGTGACGTCTTTTTAGTTTGTGATACGGCACACCAGGTGATCCGAGAAGGAGCGACGACGATTACCGTCGGACAAGGACCAGATGCCGTCGACTATGCGATCGTCAATCGGATGAAACGTGGCGATCTCGTTGTGACCCAGGATTTTGGTTTGGCAGCACTCATCTTAGCACGAGGCGGACTCGCAATCGATCAAAATGGTCGCCAGTTCACGAACGACAATATCGATCTATTGCTCCACACTCGCCATGTCGGACAACAAATCCGACGAGCAGGCGGGCGTACGAAAGGACCGAAAAAACGGACGCGCGATGCGGACCGTTCCTTTGAAGAATCATTTCGTACATTAGTGCTAACCAGCATGTAAGGAAGGTAGTGTTGGACTGTTGATACGGTACGGACCGTGATATAATTTGAAGCATGAATGAAATCAGAAAGGAGGATACACGTTGAAACGAATTTTACGCGACCACTCGAAGGATCGTCCTTACCGATTGCGCCAAGGAACGGTTCCGGAATCAACTGAGGCACGACTCACATCACTCGATCAACGTGAAATCAATCGATTACAACAGGATTTACGAAAAGTCGAAGTGAAATTGAAGCAACGCAATGAAATCATGGAAGCGTTGGCGACACAAAATGTTGAAGCAGCCTGCGAGACTGTCTTGATGATCTTGTTGCAACTGCTTGAGGTAGAAGAAGGAGCTATCCTTTTGTACCGGCGGGAGCAGTTAAATCATTTCGTCGCACAAGGGATCGACGATATGGAGCTGATCGAAAAAGATCTCGATCAATATTCGGTCTTGCGTCGCGCATTCGTCATGCGTAAATCGGTCCAATTGCCACTCGGCGACCAGTTCGAGTCAGCAATTCCCGTACAGTCTCCAAGCAACGGACAAGTCGTCGGACTGCTATACATCCGCCATCCCTTCGCCCAGTTCAATTTAGAACAAGTCGGGGATTTACTTGATCTATCACGAAAACTTGGGATGACGCTTGAACGCCATCTCCTGTTCCATCAAATGGAGCATGAAAAAATCAAGACGTATCAGCTACTTGATTCGATTCGGGAAGCTGTCCTATATATCGAGAGTAGTGGGGAGCAGATTTATGCGAACCAGGCCTTATTGAATATGTTTCCACCAAAGCTCGTCAATCAGGCGCAAGGGTTCCGTCACGCGTATGAACGGGCGACGTCTCTGTTTGAACATGTCGATCAGCCGGAAGCACTTCATGATTACATCGGTCAACTGATGAACGGGGATATTCCGGGAGAAACGATCGAGTTATCGGCATTCCGGGGGAACTTGTTGCTCAGTGCCTATGCTGAGCGGATTGCAATTGCGAACGTTGAATGGGGGATGATGCTTGTCTTACGTGACGTGACGAAAGACAAGGAGCTCGATCTTAAGCAGGCAGAGTTCGTCTCGATCGTTTCGCACGAGTTGCGGACACCGCTTTCTTCGATCATGGGCTTCACGGAGTTATTGATGAAACGAGAAGTCGATCCGAAGCGGCAGAAACGCTATTTGCAGACGATTCATTCGGAAACCGTTCGATTGGCGGAATTGATCAATGACATCCTGGAAATTCAAAAAGGGGAAGACTCGACACATGGAACACAAAAAGAATTACTTGATTTAAAACAATTGATGTTCGAGATGAAGCCGATGTTCGATCTTGCGAGTCTCGCACATCGCATCAGTGTCCATTTTAGTCCGGGATCCTATACGATTTCAGCCAGCAGTGAGAAGATGAAACAACTGTTTACGAACTTGATCATGAACGCGATTAAATATTCGCCCGAAGGCGGCGAGATTCGGATCAAAGGATCAAACCAGTCAGATCAATTACGAATTGAGATTTCAGATGAAGGGCTTGGTATTCCAGAAAAAGCGCTTCCTTACATCTTTGATAAGTTTTACCGAGCAGATAACTCGGATACACGTAAAATCGGTGGAACGGGCTTAGGACTCGCGATTTGTCGGATGATCGTGCTTGATCATGGTGGAGCTATCTCCGTCCAATCAACGGAAGGAGAGGGCAGTACCTTCATCATTCAACTCCCGCTCGACGCATGACCGACTACAGACTCAGAAAGGAGGAAGACACGGTGAATAATTCACACATTCGTTATGAAGCATTGCATCCGCTCGTCGAAGAGATTCTTGAAAAACTTAGTGAACGGATTGGCGTCAACACGTTGTTTTTTGCATTAAATGATTCATATAGCAACTTTGTCGTCAAGGCAATCAATCAAGAACGTCAGTTGATCGAAGAAGGCTCGACTCATGTCTTCCAACATGTCCTCTGTAAGCTGGTAGTCGATGAGACAGACGGGAAGCTCTCGATCAATGAATTGCTCAACAATCCATTGACCGTCAATCATCCGGTCACGAAAGCTCTTGGGAACGGTAGCTTTTTGGGAGTAGCGATCAAAAATGCGGAAAATGAAAAAATCGGGACATTATGTGCCTTTGATGATCAACCATTCGACTTCAAGGAGCAGGATATCGCGCTCGTCGAGCGGTATGCGGATATCATTAGTAAATCGATTAACGTCGAAACGTATGTCATCAAGGATGCGCTAACAGATGTCTATAACGAACGGTACATGAATCGACTGATCTCAAGTGTGACGATTCATCCTGCTTTCTTAATGGTGTTGAACCTCGATCGTTTCCATGCGATCAATGCGACGCATGGATACCGGGCAGGGAACGAAGTGCTACGCGAAATCGCGAATCGGCTGAAATATGTTCCTTTACCGAATCATGTCGTCGGTCGAATGGATGGGAATGAATTCGTCGTCTTAGCAGCACTTGAACAGGAACAGGAATTCGAACAATATGCGGAAGATTACGCTCGCATCGTCACGGAAGCGATTGAGCAACCGATCGTTGGTGTTGCAGCCGAACCGATTCAGGTGACGGCATCATCTGGCGTCAGTCTTCTGACCGGTGATATGGCAAGTCGCCAGATACAAATCTATGCAGCAGAAGCCTTGATGCAACAAGTCAAACACGAGGGGAAACAGCGAACCTCATTTGTTAATCCAAATCGGAAGGCGGAACAGCATCCATTTGCATCAGTTCTTGAATCAGAGCTTTCGCATGCACTAGAACGGGGACAATTCGAGCTCTACTATCAATGGATCGTTGATGCGAAACAAGAACGCTACGTCGCGGTTGAAGCGCTTCTACGCTGGAATCATCCTGTGCTTGGGTTCGTCAGTCCGACGGATTTTATTCCGATTGCCGAGAAGATGGAGATTTTCCCAGACATCGGTCGATTTACGATCCGTCAGGCAATCCTGGATCAACGGCGCTTGGAGGAGACATTTGGACGTAAGATTTCCGTCGCCGTCAATCTATCGGCAAGCCAGTTCGAGTCGGATCAACTCTTTTCAGAATTACTTAGACTGACAGAAGAATCGTATTTCCCGGGCGAACGACTCATTCTTGAAATCCGGGAGGAAGTATTGCAGACGCGTCGTCGTTTTGCAATGAAACGTTTGGAGCAGCTGCGCCAAGCAGGCTACCGTCTGACGGTCGATCATTTCGGTAGTCACTACGCGTCACTTAATTCGTTATTGCGTTTACCGGTCCAAGCAGTCAAGCTCGATCCAATCTTTACACGTCGACTCGTTCAAAATCAGTTAGAGCGTTCGATGATTCGCTCTGTTCATTCCTTGACGTCGACGTTAAACATCGCGCTCGTGATTCAGGAAGTCGAGACCGCGTCGCAATTGCAACAGATTCAAGTGTTGGATGAGCAACTTTATGTGCAAGGCTACGAGGTCCATCACCCTCAGCCGATTGAACAATTACTCATCGAGGACATCGTTCGAGGGCGTGCTGAGGTTTAACCCTTCTTCAGTCGGGAATACATTAAAATGTGGAACAAGTACATTTTAAGGGGGATGCCAAATGGCTGATCAACATGATAAAGAGACGGACCCGATTACTTCAGGAAACCGGATGACGAAGGATGAGATTGCCGGACGTGACCCGCAAGACAATACGGAGGTTCCGGAAAAATCGAAGGATGAAAAAGAAACGAAGCATCAAGATCAAGAAGCTGAGAAAACAGAACGACCAGATGACGAAGCTTCAAGTGAAGAGGCACCCGATTTGTCGCACGCTTCTGATGAAGATGGCGATGTTGAACCATCCGATGAAGAGAACCAACAAGGTTAAGAATGACTAAAATAAAGGGCAATCGATGTCCGGCAGAAATGCTGGATATCGATTGCCTTTTTTTGATGGAGTAAAAGATTACTCGCCACCCCCACCGCCGTCACTTCCACCATCAAATCCTCCGTCGATCCCGCCGTCTGTCGCATGGGACGTGTCGGTCAAATCAACAGGGAAGAGTAAGAACGGAATCGCGTCGGTGCCGTCCGGTGGGAGAATCGAAGATGGGAAGAGCTGTTGCAGGATCGTTTGTTGACTTAAATACAATCGGATTGCTGTCAAATAGACTATGTCTTTCCGGTATTTAAAATGTAAATCGGAGCGTAACGCCTCTGCCATCTGTTGGAGTGCCGAAGCATGAATATTGGGATCACCGAGTAACGCAAGCATGCCGTGGAATGACAGCGGGACACGCTGCTTACGATATATCTTACGGGATGACTCCACTTGTGCGATATAGCGATCCCAATCGTCTTCAGGCAATAAAGCGAATATCAAGGCAACGACATACGTCTGTTGAGCGCGTCCGAACCGTCGTTTGAGTCGTTGATAGACCGTTTCGATACGCGAGGCGAGTTCGTCTAACTCACCGCGTGTCGTAGCGTGAAAATAGACGAAAGAAATCAATAGCGGTGACACGATGAACCGATGTTGTTTTTTGAGGCGTGTGTATAATTGTACCGTTCGTTCAAGTACCGCGTCCTGTGGAGTAAGACGGCTGATGAACAGGGCAGTAGAGTAGGCATTCAAGGGATGCGACAAGCGATGCGATTTAAAATAGCCGTGAAGCGACATCATCTCGGCGATGCGGCTCGGTGTGTGGGCGTCAAAGGCATGAATCTTCGAAGCAAGCAATAATGCCTGGGTGGTTTGTGTACGCAAGCGTATTTTTAAGTCATCTGCTGTCTCAAGCAATACACTTGCGGAAACCTGCTCCGTTCCGATCGTCCGGTCGAATGCCAATTCGATGAGAATACCGTCCTGATACGTTCTGAATTCTGGGGCGATATGATTCAGTTGTCGCAAGAAAGTCGTCGCCATCTCCATGACTGTTCCTCCTCTGTTTTTTCTTATAGTGTATCACGCAGTGAAAGCGTTATCTTATTTTTTTAGTTGGGTATCGATCAATTGTTCCGCTGCACGCCGGTACAGATTACTCATATGAGCCAGCGCTAAAATCTGTTCCAGTGGATCGGTCGTCGAGGCGGTAAGAGCATCTTGTTCGGTGACGAAACGGGCTGTATTTCGTTCTGTCAGTTCAAGGTAAGTGCGATAAAAGTCTTCAAGATCGAGTTGATTCTGTTCGATGCCTTCGTTCAAGGGCGTTAGGATCGTCTTGATATCATTGATCGAAAACGAACTTTTCAACTGATAAATCAAGCTAATTAAAATCAAGTGCTCCTTCGTATACTTTTTATTCGTGACCGGAAAAAATAATTTCTTTTTGGCATAATTGTTGATCATCGTCTTCGTCAAGATTGTCTCATCCGTGTTCCGCGTCGTTTCCTCGAATGTCCGCTCAAACAGTTGGATGACTTGATCCATATAAAGATCAATGTTCGGGATATCTGCAAGCTGTAATTGACGATCATGTCTCGTGTCGTCAGAACGTGTCATAAAAAAACCTCCAAAATCGTTAAAATAGGACTTTCTACTTCTTCATCATATGATAGAATATGTATATAACGCCATGTAGTATTCAAAACTACATATCAGAGGAGGAACGAAAGTGAAAGCTTATATGAGAGAACCGATTAATGGATTAACACATCTGGGAGGGGCTGTCTTTGCTTTTGTCGGATTACTCGCACTCGTCATTAAAGCATCGTTAGAACGTGGAGCATCACTTGCCATCGTCGCAGCGATTATTTTTGGGGTCAGCATGATGGCACTCTATGCTGTTTCGGCAACGTATCATATGGTCCTTGCGAGCGACCGGGCGATTGCGATCTGGCGACGATTGGATCACTCGATGATTTATTTGTTGATTGCCGGTTCCTACGCACCGTTTTGTCTTGTCAGTCTGAATGGTCCGACGGGTTGGGTCTTGTTTAGCATCGTCATGTTGATTGCTGTTTCCGGAATTACCTTCAAATTAGTCTGGTTCAACAGTCCACGCTGGTTATCGACGACGCTCTACATCGGAATGGGCTGGATCATGGTATTTGCGATCACACCACTCGCGCAAGTCTTATCACCGCTCGGCATCGGTCTATTATTCCTTGGTGGTATCTTCTATACGATCGGTGGCATCATCTATGGACTCAAGCCGCGTGTCTTATCGTTTAAACATCTCGGATTCCATGAAATCTTCCACATCTTCGTACTACTCGGTAGTCTAGCGCATTTCCTATGTGTCTACTTCTTCGTGTTGTGATGATGTCCTCCTTTAGTCAATGACTGAAGGAGTTTTTTGTATCTATATGGAAAATACAGGAGAAGTCGAGTGTCCTCCCGAATGAAAGAACGGAAAGATCACGAAAAGGGGGAAATCACATGCAACACACACGATGGCAATTAGAAACACTCTATACGATTGATGACGTCAAAGCAGGCATCACTTCCATACAAACAGCATTGTCGAATCGGCCGATTGATGTGGCAGAACAGGTCGAGCGTTATCAGCAAGTCGCGCGCGACGTCGAAGAATGGAGCGACTTCATTTATTGTCTGTACGCTGAAGATGTCACGCGCGTAGAAGTCCATCCATTGCTTGAAGAGATCGAAGTCGTCCAAGCGATGGTACGCAGCGAAGTGGCAGCACTCGATACAAAGATCGCAGTACTGTCACAAGAAGAGTGGGAAGCGCTCGTTACGGATTCACCGTACGCCTTTTTCTTAAACGAACGCCGTGACATCCAGTCCCGTCGTGCACCACTGGTTCAAGAACAATTGTTACAGGATCTCGGTGTGGACGGGTTCCAAGGCTGGGGACAACTTTACGATCAGCGCTTCATGGCGTTACGGGTCGACTTGAACGGGAAGCAAGTCACGATCGGTCAAGGATTGCATGAAGCGATGTTCGCGCCTGGTCGTTCGGCTCGTCTAGCGGCAGCAACTGCAGTTGACGCCGCTTGTGCCAAAGAAGCTGATTTGTTTGCGACGATCTTGAACCGGATCTCCGGCTTCAGATTGCAATCCTACAAGATGCGGAACTGGGAGCAACCATTGACAGAGTTGCTTGAGCAGAACCGAATTTCAGAAGCGAGCTTACAAGCGATGATCGAAGCACTCGATCAGCACCGCGACCTCTTTCACGCCTATTATGCCCGCAAGATTGTCCAGGCAGAGCGGGTGACGGGAGAATGGCATGATTTTGAGACGAGCACGTACCGCTCTGCGCGGCATGTTCCGTTTGAGACGGCACAGGCAATCGTAAGCAAACAATTCAAACAGTTGAATCCACAGCTCGGTGCTTTTGCTGAAAACGTGTTTAACAAGGGATGGGTCGATGCGGAGAATCGTCCTGGAAAAGCGGAAGGCGGATTCTGCGCTGCCTTTCCGATTGCCAAAGAGAGCCGGATTTTTATGACGTACCGTGACAGTTATCCAGACGTCGCGACACTTGCCCATGAATTTGGTCATGCCTATCATAATTATGTACTGCAAGATGAACCGTATTTAAACCAAGTCAAAGGAACGAGCATTGCAGAGACGGCTTCAACGTTCATGGAGAATCTCGTCCTCGATGCTGCCATCAAAGAGACGACGGAGCGGGAGGAAGTACTTGCTCTTCTAGAAGTCAAGATTCGAGAGGGCCTAAAATATGCCAGCATCGTTCCCGGAATGTTCCGGTTCGAGCAACGTTTTTATGCGGAACGTCAGCAAGGGACGGTCAGTGCCGAACGGTTAAGTGAACTCCTGCAAGAGGAAGAACGGTTAGCCTATGGTCCGGTATTGCCTGAACCGGCGCGCTATAAATGGATGTACATCAGTCACTTGTTCAATCCGAATCTTGCGTTCTACAACATTCCCTACACGATCGGTTATCTGCTCAGCAATAGTCTGTATCAGACGGTTCAAGCGGATCCGAGTCAATTTTCGGCAGTCTTTGAAGCGGTCATGCATGATTCCGGTCAAGCGACGATCGATGAGATCGTTAAAAGTCATCTCGATGCTGATCCGACATCTGTCGCGTTTTGGGTCGAAGCTCAGCAACCGCTCGTCCAGGCGATTGAGCAGTATCTGACGTTAACGGAGTCCTCTCTCTCCGTCGATTGAAGACGAATCGAAACGGGAACAGAAATGTAGGGAGGGATGCGGATGTATGAACAGGAGAAACAATTAGTCGCTGAGGCAGCACTAACTTACGTGAAAGATGGGATGATAGTAGGTCTTGGGACGGGTTCGACGACGGAACGGTTCATCGAGGCGCTTGGTCCACTTGTGCAGGCGGGACTACAGATTCAAGGCGTGGCAACGTCGCTTGCGACGGTCCGACTCGCGGAACAGTTACACATTCCGTTGATCGACTTGGAAGAGGGAATGGAAATCGATGTGACGATCGATGGGATCGATCAGATTGACGGACACTTCCAAACAATCAAAGGTGGTGGCGGTGCACTATTTCGCGAGAAAATTGTCGCACTGATGAGTCGGGAATTGCTCTATCTGACCGATTCTTCGAAGTTCGTTCATCATTTAAGCGGACCGTTACCGGTCGAACTGGATCCGTTTGCGTTACCGTATGTGCGGCAACGGTTGCGTGATAAGCATGTCTTAGCAACGCTACGCGTGAAAGACGATCGTCCCTTCGTTACAGATGGAGGTCACGTGATTCTTGACGTCGATGTATCAGCCATCTCGGACGTCCGAGTATTCGCAAAAGAAGTGAAGGGCTGGTCTGGAGTGCTTGAGACCGGTTACTTCGAGCGACAACCTGATCATGTCCTGACGGTCGAAGAGGGAAAGGTCAAACGCATCGCGCATCCTCGCCTGCGTGACGGTGGTGGGTTGGTTTAAGAAAAGAAAGAAGGAAACCGTATGGGCTTGAAAAAACGGTATTTATTCGGAGCTGGCATCATTGCCGGAACGAGTCTACTTTTGTTAAGGAAGCGGGAACAGGGCACACAAACAGATGCACTACGTGAATATTTAGCCCATCTCGATCAGGATCCGAGTCCAGATGCTGCGAAGGACCCGGATGAGGTCGGATTGACGAAACTCGATTCCATCTATCGAGCTGAGTGGCAAGCGAATGGGTTCCCGCGTTCGCGGACGGAGCTAGAGGAGCTTGAAAAATAAAAGAACATGAAACAGCCTTGAATTCAATGAATCAAGGCTGTTTGACTTAGAGGTAACCGACGAGAGAAAAAGCTTATCGTTCCACGAGGAATGTATTAGAAGTGTCTTACTTCTTTACTTAATCGATACAAATAGATACCAAGCAAATCGTGGATACCTATTTTTTCTGTATTTATTTGCTTATCTTCAATGATCACGTAATCTGTGGACGAGTTTTAGGAGACTCTTACAAAAAAACTGAGTATATTCGGTACATAAAAACTTCTAAAATTAACTTTCGGCGAATTACGTCTCGCCTTGATAGGATGAATAGAAAGATACTTCTATAAAGAAACGTATATTTTAATTACTTAAAAGTTAATAATTTCTAAATGAGGGTGAATCAAGAAAGGGGATGATACAATCAAGAAAATAGGAAGGAGAGACATGATGAAGAGATGGATTACGTTGTGGGCTGTTAGCATCCCCGTTTTCTTGATTTCATACATCGGTTCGTTTTTCATAACAAGCAAGATTAGCATTTTGCCTCAAGAAGAATGTAAGCCGCGTTTTATTTTTACGCCTCAAGATGTATCCTATTGTAGCGACATTTATCCTATAGACATCTTTCTCATCAGTTTGAAGACACAACCTCTCGCTTACGTTTGCGTTGCTTCAGGACTCTACATAGTTGGGTTCATGAGTTACTTCATTTATCAAAAAGTGAAGAAAAAGAATTGAATACTCAAGCGATGGCTTCATATAGAAGAGAGGATGAAACGGAATGAACGAGACCGTTCACAGTGTTTCTACTATTCTCTCTCCGATGTTCGGATTGTTCTATTCGATTTGTCATAACAATGATATTTGGAGTAGATTTCCTTTTGGTTCACTTGTGATAATTAGGTATTATCACAAGTGAGTTTTTAAATAGTAGTTATCATCTTCTTTGTAGTTCATAGTCCCTTCAGTCTTAGTCATCAAATCTATCCACACCAAATTGAACGTAATAAATTGGAATTACAAAAAGACATTTTTCGAAATAGTGCGTAACACTACAAACAAAGAACTTTAATTAAAGAATCGACAAGAATCAGGTTTTGACTAGAGAAAAACTCGTAACTCAAAAATAAAAAAAGACAAATAACACGAATTTAAAGATAATACGACAGATTCGGAGAGTAGTTGTTGAGAAGCAAAGGAAAAGTAATTTGGATATTTATGCTATACATCATATGATCATTTTGGCTTCGTTCTTGAAGTAATCGTAATAGCTAGCGATACCTTATTACGAAGTGGAGTTTTAATCTAAACAGCCCTAGATCCTAATGATCCAGGGCTGTTTTCATGTGTTTTAATATGTAAGCGATCCTGCAATGATCAAACCGATCGAAATCGATAAGAAGAGAAGCAGCAAGCCGACTGCTTCGTTGTTCGCATCAATCTCTTTCGTCATGCTTAAACGTGGAATCAATAAATCCGCGAGATAGAACAAAACGATTTGTAAGACGATTGCGAGTGTACCCCATAAGACCATATCGAGAATGCTGACGGAGTTCGAAATACTCGAATAGAGAACGATGGCAAGACCAAGAATACGTCCACCGAAGGCGTAGACGGCCGCTTTCTTCCCGTTACGGATGAGTTCGAGCTCCTTCGATTTCGTCGTCACCTCGAACAGGACGACACCGATGGCAAGGAGTACGGTCGCGACACCGATATACGAGAGCGTTGAAAGGAATAGATTACTGAATGTCATGTTGGTACCTCCATCATGATTTTTTATTTTTTTTGCGTTGTTCGTATGCGACATACAATTCAAGCAGTGCTCCGACGAGAATGCCTGCTGATACATACAAATAGAAGTTGTCACCAATGAATCCGAACACGAGTCCTAAGAGAAGACCGATCAGGATATAAGGACCTTTTGTTAACTTCATATCAATCACCTGCCTCTACTTTAAAGGTAGCGGATTTCAGAGGTGACGTCCATCGTTATTCTTTGAAGCTGACGGCAGAATCTGCATTAGGAGAAAACAGGACGACTTGATTCCGTCCTTGTTGTTTTGCTTGATAAAGCGCAGCATCCGCATCCGGTAAGAGATGGTCGATTTGAGATGTCGTCTCATCAAAAGCGGCTAAACCAAATGATGCTGTAAGTGGCAGATCGGTCGTCGTCAATCGAAATGGGCTGCAGGCGATACGTTCACGTAATTGCTCTGCTAAAGGAATCACTTCAGAGAGCGGAACGCCTTCAAACAAGACGGAGAACTCTTCACCGCCGTTACGAGATAAATACCCGCTCTCTGCGACGCCATCACGCAGTCGGCTGGCAAACTGACGTAGCACTTCGTCACCCGCTTCATGTCCATACGTATCGTTGATCCGTTTAAAATGATCAATATCGATCGTCAATAACACGATGGACTGTTTGTTCAAGATCAATAGTTGTTTGAGATCCGTGAAGTATTCGTTAAAAGCACGTGAATTATTCAATCCCGTCAAAAAGTCGAGTTGTGCTTTCTGCCGAAGCACCCGTAACGACTGTTTCGTCAGGCGGATATCACGAATGAGCAAAAGGGCGAGCCAACTGCTAACAAAGAAGCGGGAATGACGACCGACATGACCTCGAGTAAGAGGATTTGTTTCGGTAAGACGATCCATAAGACAAGGGCGTGCAAAGCCGTCGCATAGAGCGTCACGAGTGTGAAAGTCCGTTTTGCGTAAGGAGGCATTTCACGAACAATCAGACTCGTTCCGAGGGCGACAGCGACGATGAAACCAAATGCAGTGAATGCAGCCAAGTTCGTTCCCAGACTAAAGCGATAAACAATGATCGCGACCGTCACGATCGTTGTTGGAATAACGCCTCCAAAGTAGGCGGCGACAATGACCGGAACATGGCGCAAATCAATCATGACGCCGGGGGCTGCTTCGATTGTCATCTGCATGAGCAGTAAGGAGATAATGCTCAGGGCAAGACCATATAGTACGCGGGTGAGACGTGGAGATTCTCGCGTGATCGGAAGCGGTGATAATTTTCCAAGTAGATAAAAACCAGCCATTAATAGCGTCACGTTATGTAAGACGTCAAAATGGATGCTTTTCATGAATCGTCCATCCTTTCGAAAAAAGTACGTACTTAAGAAATATACGCCATAAACGGACTAACTCCTGTTTATCGAAAAAATAAAACCTTTCCATCAATTGTGTCTATAATGTGAAATTATGATTTCTATAAGCTGTACTTATGGTTTTAGGGATTTGATTGACCTCCTCGACGCTGCATTGTTAAATGATGAAGAAGCGATATGAAAGCGCTTACTAAATTTGAAGGAGATCTACTTATGGAACTCGTCATCATTCTACTTGCCTTATCCTTATTGATGTTCGTTGCCTATCGTGGTTTTTCGGTCATCCTATTTGCACCAATCTGTGCCTTGTTCGCCGTCTTACTGACGAACCCGGACTGGGTGTTACCCTTCTTCTCGAATATTTTCATGGAAAAGATGGTCGGCTTCATCAAAGCATACTTCCCGGTCTTCCTCCTCGGAGCGATTTTCGGAAAAGTCGTTGAGATGTCCGGTATCGCGGAGTCGATCGCAAAGACAATCATTCGTATGATTGGTGCGAAGCGCGCTATCCTTGCCATCGTCTTACTCGGCGCCATTCTTACATATAGCGGTGTCAGCTTATTCGTTGTCGTATTTGCTGTCTATCCGTTCGCTGCGAACTTGTTCCGCGAAGCAAACATCCCGAAACGACTTATTCCGGGAACGATCGCACTTGGTGCGTTCACGTTCACGATGGATGCCTTACCAGGAACGCCTCAGATTCAAAACGTCATTCCGACGACGTTCTTCAAAACAGATATCTATGCTGCTCCGATCATGGGTTCAGTCGGTGGCTTGTTCATCTTAGTCGTCGGCATGTGGTATCTCGAGTCACGCAAGAAAAAAGCGCATCAAGCGGGTGAAGGGTACGCTGGATTCGAAGCGACAGCGGCAAGTACTGCACCGCAAATGGAGTTAAAGAACGAACCAGAAATGACGCTCGAGACGGATCGTCAACCAGTCTATCGCCAAGTCCTTGCCTTTGTCCCACTCGTCCTTGTTGCCGTTATGAACAAAGTCTTTACACTCTCGATTCCAAAATGGTATCCGGAAGGATTCGATTTTTCAGCAATCGGTCTAGAAGCATTCGGAAAGATCGAGACACCCGCTGTTCTTGCGATCTGGTCCGTCCAAATGGCGTTGTTGATCGGAATTCTCGCAGCGATGCTCTATGACTTCCGAAAGATCAAGACGAACTTCCAAGCTGGTCTGAACGTCAGTATCGGTGGTGCGCTCCTAGCGGTCATGAATACAGGTGCTGAGTATGGCTTCGGTGGCGTCATCGCGGCACTCCCAGGATTTAAGTCCGTCTCAAGCGGGATCTCGGAGACGTTTACGAACCCGCTCGTCAACGGAGCCGTCACGACGACGACGCTTGCCGGCGTCACCGGTTCCGCATCGGGTGGAATGGGGATTGCGTTAAGTGCGATGTCGGATAAATATACGCAAGCCATCACATCGGGTGGCGTACCACCGGAAGTCATGCACCGCGTCATCTCGATGGCGTCCGGTGGGATGGATACGTTACCGCATAACGGTGCCGTCATCACGTTGCTAGCGGTCACGGGACTGACGCACCGTCAGTCGTATAAGGACATCTTCATGATTACGATCCTCAAGACAGTGACGGTCTTCTTGATGATTGGATTGTATAGCTTGACTGGCTTGTACTAAGGATTTTTAAAGGGGGCATCATCAGATGAAACAGGGGAAAGTATACGCATCATTCGCGGAAGCGACAGCAGACATCTTTGACGGGGCGACGCTAGTCGTAGGGGGCTTCGGACTCTGCGGAATCCCGGAAAAATCCATTACCGCGTTGCAAGAGAAGGGCGTCAAGGATTTGACCGTCGTCAGTAATAACTGTGGTGTCGATGACTTCGGTCTCGGTCTCCTCTTGCAGACACGACAAATCAAGAAGATGATTTCATCGTATGTCGGGGAAAACAAGACGTTCGAGCAACAGTATCTCAGTGGCGAGATCGAAGTCGATCTCGTCCCCCAAGGTACGCTAGCGGAACGAATCCGTGCCGGTGGTGCTGGTATTCCTGGTTTCTATACACCGACTGGCGTCGGGACACCGATTGCTGAAGGAAAGGAACAAAAGGAGTTCGACGGGAAAACCTATCTACTCGAAGAAGGAATCGTCGGCGATTTTGCAATCGTCAAGGCATGGAAAACAGATCGACTCGGGAATCTCGTCTTTCGGAAGACGTCACGCAACTTTAACCCGATCGTCGCGACAGCGGGAAAAGTAACGATCGTCGAAGTCGAAGAACTCGTCGAGGTCGGCGAACTCGATCCGAACGAGATCCACACGCCTGCTGTCTACGTCCAGCGCATCGTTGTTGGAACGGATTATGAAAAACGCATCGAACGCCGGACTGTCCGGGAAGCTTGAGGAGGAGATTGATATGAAAACGACACGAGAGATCATCATTGAACGCGCGCTTCAGGAAGTTGAAGACGGGATGTACGTCAACCTCGGAATCGGAATTCCGACATTGATCGCCAATGCGATTCCGGACGATATGCATGTCATGCTGCAATCCGAAAACGGACTTCTTGGCATCGGACCGTATCCACTTGATCATGAAGTTGATGCGGACGAGATCAATGCTGGCAAAGAGACAGTCACGGCACAATCCGGAGCTTCTTACTTCGACAGTGCCGAATCGTTCGCGATGATTCGCGGCGGGCACATCGACCTCGCAATCCTCGGCGGGATGGAAGTCGATCAGAACGGTGACCTCGCGAATTGGATGATTCCGGGCAAGATGGTCAAAGGCATGGGCGGAGCGATGGACCTCGTCAATGGAGCGAAACGCGTCGTCATCATCATGGAGCATGTCAACAAACACGGCGAATCGAAAGTCAAACAGGCGTGTACCTTGCCGTTGACAGGACGCGCCGTCGTCAATCGTCTGATCACGGACCGGGCCGTCTTTGATTTCACGCCGGACGGGATGGTCTTGATTGAGACGCTGAATGGTCAAACGGTCGAAGATGTCAAACAAGTCACGGAAGCACGATTCACGGTCAGTCCGGAACTCGAGCGCGTGACGGCAGGGGAGTGAAGCAGATGGTAAAAGGAGATATCGTACTCGTCACAGGTGCAGGAAGCGGAATCGGTCTAGAAATCTCAAAGGCGTTCGCTGCGGCAGGAGCGAAGGTCGTCGTAACGGACGTTCGCGCGGAAGCAGCAGATGAGGCGGCGGCATCGATTCGGGCAGCTGGTCATGAAGCGGTCGGCATGACGTTAAACGTCACCGATGAAGCACAGGTCGAAGCCGTCTTGAAGCAAACGGTCGAGCAGTTCGGTCGACTCGACGTCTTGATCAACAACGCGGGTCTTCAACACGTCTCGCCAATTGAAGAGTTTCCGACGGAGAAGTTCGAATTGATGATCAAGATCATGTTGACGGCGCCGTTCATCGCTATCAAACATGCTTTTCCAATCATGAAGGAACAAGGATATGGCCGCATTCTCAATATGGCATCGATCAATGGCTTGATCGGTTTTGCCGGTAAAGCAGCGTATAACTCGGCGAAGCATGGATTGCTCGGTTTAACGAAGGTCGCAGCCCTTGAAGGAGCGGAGTACGGGATCACCGTCAACGCGATTTGCCCGGGGTACGTCGATACACCACTCGTCCGCAATCAGATGGAAGACTTAGCGAAAACGCGACACGTCGAGCTTGAGAAGGTACTTGAAGAAGTCATCTATCCGCTCGTTCCGCAAAAACGTCTGCTTGCTGTCGAGGAGATCGCGGATTATGCATTGTTCCTTGCGAGCCGCAAAGCAAAAGGTATCACTGGACAAGCGAACGTCCTTGATGGTGGATACACGATTCAATAAGGAGATGGAGCAGATGAGTGAAGCAGTCGTCATCGTCAGTGCGACGCGCACGGCGATCGGAAATTTCAATGGAAGTTTGAAGGACGTCAAAGCAACGGAACTCGGTGCGACAGTCATCCGCGCAGCACTTGAAAAAGCAGGTGTGGCTGGGAATCACGTCGATGAAGTCTTTTTCGGTAACGTCCTCTCAGCAGGACTTGGTCAAAATCCAGCACGGCAAGCGGCACTCGCTGCCGGATTACCGGAGACATGCCCTGCGATGACCGTCAATAAGGTCTGCGGATCCGGTCTCTCAGCCGTCCATCTCGCGTATCAGGCGATCAAGTCGGGCGAAGCCGATGTCATCGTTGCCGGTGGGATGGAGAACATGAGCCAAGCGCCTTATGTCTTATCGGGCGCACGGTCTGGACTGAAGATGGGTGACCAACGGCTTGTCGATACGATCATCCAGGATGGACTTGAGTGTGCGTTTAATGACTATCACATGGGAATCACAGCAGAAAATTTGGCAGACGCTTATGAACTTTCCCGCGAAGCCCAGGATCAGTTCGCGGCGACGAGTCAGCAAAAAGCGCAGACGGCGTTGGCGGAAGAACGGTTCGTCTCGGAAATCACGCCGGTTCTGATTCCACAACGAAAAGGCGACCCGATCCGTTTTGAGCAAGATGAGTTTCCGCGTGCCGGAACATCTGTCGAAACACTCAGTCGTTTGCGACCGGCATTCAAGAAGGACGGAACGGTCACGGCAGGCAATGCATCTGGCATCAATGACGGGGCTGCGGCACTCGTCATCATGTCCGCGTCAAAGGCACAAGAACTCGGCGTGACACCACTCGTTGAGATCGTCGCGAATGGAACGTCCGGTGTCGATCCGAGCATCATGGGAATCGGTCCCGTCCAAGCGGTCCAAAAGGCACTCGATAAAGCGAGACTGACGCTTGAGGAGATCGATGTCATCGAAGCGAACGAAGCATTCGCGGCACAATCTCTCGCGGTCGATGCGGAGCTACAGTTCCCGCATGAGAAGCTCAACCGCAACGGCGGTGCAATCGCGCTCGGTCATCCAATCGGTGCGAGTGGGGCGCGGATTCTCGTTACGTTGATCCATGAACTCGAGCGAACGGGTGAGACGCATGGTCTTGCGACGTTATGCGTCGGGGGCGGTCAAGGGGTAGCGACGATCGTCAAAAAATACGAAGGTTAACAATAAAGCACGAGTCGAAGGAGATGTTTGCTCCCGTTGTCTCGTGCTTTATTGTTTTTAGCGAATCGTTAAAATGTCTTTGTAACTGCTTTTTTCAAGAATTTGCACAGATGACATCCGTGACCACTCCTTCAAGGAGACCTCGGGATGTTGTTTCACGAAGTCGGAGACAATCATATAGCCGAGTCTGTATTGGACGGACGCTGGAATATCTTTTTTATAATTTCCAAGGATCAAATCATCCGTCGTCAATCGCTCCGAATTCAGCTCCGAAATCACATGCTCTAAGGTGTGATTTAACAATGGGATGATTGATTCCGATGACTCCATTGGATAGAGCTTGTGGGCAAAAAATTCTGCCTCCCCTTCAAAGATGATATGATCAAGCACCGTCGTGCGGCTTGGTTCATTGAGAGCAATAGTATGATGGTACTCATGCGCTGTCGTATTGCGTAATGATGTTTCCGAAAAATCCTTCAAGAAGAACAGAGTCATCGAATTGTTTCCTTGAGCGACACCGCTGACACCACCATAACGTTTGGCACCATCGTGAGTATTTGGTGTCGTCGGGGAGACGAAGACGACGAGCTTCTCATCCCGTGGAAGTTGTTTCATCGAAGTCAGGAGACTGGACTTGATCTGTTTCATGATGCGCTGATGATGCTTTTTTAGATATGTATTCATCTGTCTTAAGTCTTCGATGTTCTCAGATGGATGCTCTAGAAGTGAAGAATCAAAATTAGCTTGAAGCTGTTCTTTTTTGATGATCTTATTTTTAGCTCCCAATACATATTTTTTAAATAGTTCCTCATTGTCCTCTGGATGTTTCGAAACCGCTTGAATGTAATCGTCATACGCCTTATACAAAGGAACGATTTGAATCTTTTGTTTCTCATGCGTAAACGTAATGTCATACGTCTTTGGTTTTTCGGCAGCGGGAGAACAACTGGCAAGTAAAAGGGTGGCGCTAAGAAGATAAATCGATTTCATGAAAATACCTCCTGTTTAATTATCCATATATTTACTTTCTCTAAAGAATATCATTTTCCTACTACGTCAAATGAACTTATGAATCCGGTTTCATGCTTCGACGCACAGCAGTAACAAAATCCGTAGACCGTAGTTCCGCCAAACTTTCTGCGTAATTTTCAGAATATTCTCCAGATAAACTCCTAGCACGAGGTCTCAAACGTATGGTATTCTTTCGAACGAAGTACTTTATCTGCTTAGGGAGCGGATGAAGTCGGAAATCATCAGTGGGGGTTTATTATGTCTAAAACTGTTCCAACATCATTTATCATCGTCATCGGCATGATGCTCTTCGCCTTGTTCTTCGGGGCAGGAAATCTCATCTTTCCGCCGATGCTCGGACAGCTCGCAGGGGAGCATGTCTGGGTTGCCAATGCCGGATTCCTTGTCACTGGTGTCGGTCTACCATTGCTTGCGATTCTCGCATTCGCGTTTTCAGGGGAACGCGATCTACAAGCGATGGCGTCACGTGTTCATCCTGCTTTCGGAATCGGGTTCTCGGTCATCTTGTATCTTGCGATTGGACCATTCTTCGCGATTCCACGTGCCGGAACGGTCTCGTATGAGATTGGAATCAAGCCGTTCTTCAGTGAATCGACGAGCCATTTGCCGTTACTGATCTTCACGATTTTGTTTTACACGATTGCTTGTCTATTGTCCTTAAACCCAACAAAGATCGTCGATGTCGTCGGGAAGGTACTGACACCGATTAAAATCACGTTCATCGGTCTGTTGATTGTCGTTGCCGTCTTGCATCCAATCGGAAGTTTTCAGAATCCTTTGAAGACATATCAGACGAATGCCTTCTTTAACGGTTTCCAAGAAGGATATATGACACTCGATGCGCTCGGTGCCTTCGTCTTCGGTATCATCATCATCGCAGCGATCAAGGAAAAAGGTGTCACTTCGAAGCGGCAGTTGCTGCTGATTTGTACGAAAGCCTCGTTGATTGCCGCAGCCTTGCTTGCAATCACATACTCGGCGCTTGCCTTCATGGGTGCTTCGAGTGTCTCGGAAATCGGACAACTGGCGAACGGAGCAGAGATCTTGTCGGCTGTGTCGGATCATTACTTCGGTGAATACGGTGCGATTTTACTCGGTCTGATGATTACAGTTGCCTGTATGACGACAAGTGTCGGCTTGATCACGGCGTGTGCCGCGTTTTTCTCGGCACTCGTGCCAAAAATCTCGTACGTCAAATGGACGATTGGTCTATCAGTCTTCAGCGCACTCGTCGCGAACATCGGTCTGAATCAATTGCTTGCCGTCTCAAAACCAGTCTTGATGACGCTTTATCCACTCGCGATCTGTCTGATCTTCTTAACGTTCTTGCATCCACTCTTTAAAGGCAAACCAGCCGTTTATCAAGGGGCGCTGTGGATGACATTCGTTGTCAGCTTGTTTGATGGATTAAAGACAGCAGGGATTAACGTCTCAGCCGTCACGAAAGTGTTCGACGCGGTATTACCGTTTACTTCCGTCAGTCTCGGATGGGTCGTTCCAGCCATCATCGGTGGGGTGATCGGGGCAATCGTTGGTAAGAAAACAGCACAGACACAATCATCGTCACGTGTGGCTTAAGTTGTCATGTATAAAGGAAAGCGGATTTTTGATCGTATGATCAAAGTCCGCTTTTTTTGTTCACTCGATTGTGGGTTTAAGCATAAGCGGAAACGGCAATTCCTCTACTGTATATCATTGACCATCGTGTCCCTTACAGAAAGGATGTTGAAACATGTCAGAACGTGTCTTCATTAGTCCCTCGAAGTATGTCCAAGGAAAGGATGTCATTGACCGGCTCGGTACATATGTGAGCCCGTTCGGTGAAAAAGCGCTCGTCATTGCGGACGATGTCGTCTGGAAAATCGTAAAGGAACGTGTCGAGCAGTCGCTGTCCGGCGAAAACGTCAGCATCGAGAAGGCAGACTTTAGTGGTGAAGCCTCACGGCATGAAGTAAAACGAATCGCTGAGCAAGCAAAAGCAGCGGATGTTCGTTTCGTCATGGGAGTTGGGGGTGGAAAGACGCTCGACACAGCAAAAGCCGTCTCGGATGAGCTGAACGTGTCCGTCGTCATCGTACCGACCCTTGCTTCGACCGATGCACCGACGAGTGCTCTGTCCGTCATCTATTCCGACGAAGGGATTTTCGAAAGCTATCGTTTCTATAAGAAGAATCCCGATCTTGTTCTCGTCGATACAAAACTGATTGCCCAAGCGCCAGCGCGTTTCTTCGCGTCCGGAATTGCCGATGCTCTCGCGACATGGGTCGAAGTTCGAAGTGTCGTCGCCTTTGGTGGACAGACGATGGCGGGAGGACGACCGACAATTGCGGCACAAGCGATTGCCAAACGTTGTGAGGAAGTCTTGTTCGAGCACGGGCGTCTGGCGTACGAATCCGTTCAGGCACAAGTCGTCACACCAGCACTCGAAGCCGTCGTCGAAGCGAATACCCTGTTAAGTGGGCTCGGCTTTGAAAGTGGGGGACTAGCAGCGGCGCATGCGATTCATAATGGCTTTACGGCACTTGACGGTGAGATTCACCACCTGACGCATGGAGAAAAGGTCGCCTTTGGTACACTTGTCCAGTTAGCGCTCGAAGAACATCCACAAGAAGAAATCGAGCGCTATATCGCGCTTTACACGGATCTTGGTTTACCGGTGACACTCGAGGACGTCAAGCTAAAGGATGCGTCACGTGAAGATATCGTCAAAGTCGGAGAGGCAGCGACCGCTGAAGGTGAGACGATCCACAGCGGATTCAACGTCACGGCGGACGAAGTCGCTGATGCGATCATCGCTGCCGATCGCTATTCAAAAGCGTATCAAGCAAAGCGAAAACAATAAGAAAAAATAACCCTTGCCGAGACGGCGAGGGTTATTGTCATTTTACAGATAATCGAGTGGATTGACACTGCTACCGGCAGAAGTTGCGCTGTAGACGTACGATCCTTTATGGAGTTCAAAATGTAAATGTGTTCCGAAAGCGTTACCTGTCTCGCCAACTGTTCCGATTTTTTGACCTTGCGTGACGGTTTGACCGACCGAGACCGAGCGGCTATTCATATGTGCATACAGACTGATGAACGGCGATCCGTTGATCGTATGTGAAACCATGACATAGTTGCCGTACGCGCCTTTGAGCTGAGACGTAATGACTTTACCGCTTGCTGTCGCATAGACTGGTGTACCTTTTGCTGCACCATAATCGATCCCGTTATGGAATGTGTAACCATAAGCACCACTAGAAGGTCCATAACCTTGTGTGATCGGACCGCTCGTTGGCGTCGCGAAGTTCTTTGATGTCGACGTTGACGCTTTTGATGCGCCACTGCTATCCGTCAGTGTCAAAACAGCGTATTTCGAGACATAGTCCGCATGAACGAATCGTTTATCTCCACCGTATAAGAACTTGATCCAATCGCCTGTACGACCGAGGTAGCGGAACGTTTCGCCTTTATCGACACTTCCGACGACTGTACTGCTCGTCGAACTGCTGCTACGAACACGAAGGTTGTCGACATTGACTTTAATCTTATAGATACGTGTTACTGAATATTTTTTAACATATGTAGAAGAAACATAGACTTTTTTTGAACCGTACAGAATTTTCGTCCAGTTGCCTGTCCGTCCGAGATACTTATATGTATCACCTTTTTCAAAGCTCGTGATCGTACCGTATGATGTCGAAGGACCCGTTCGAGCACGCAAACCGTCCTCCATGACTTTCACCTTATAGAACGTCGTTGCTGCATCCGCACGTGGGATGGCAAACGAAGCAAAACTTGCCACAGCGATGGCTGTCGCTGAAACACCTTTCCAAAAACCATGCATGATTCATTCCTCCTGAATATGTAATTTGTGTGACTAAACCGTTATGTAAATTTCATAGATGAGTATAACATTTACGAAAATGTTTAAATGTTACATTCACATTTCGATATTATTTCAATAAATTATATTTAAAGACATTAATTTTGTTTGTTTTCCATTTATCCATAAATTCCTTTGACAAGATTGGATGGAATTGGATATGATGAAATGTCCATTAAAAATAAGAAAGGTACCCCGGTTGAGGTACCTTAAATGCTTATAAAAAGGCGAGTGGATTGACGCTGTTTGCTGCAGAAGTACCGCTATAGACATAGTTACCGCGATGGATTTCGAAGTGAAGATGAGCACCTGTCGAGTTTCCTGTACTGCCGACTGCACCGATCGTTGCGCCTTTCGGGATCGTTTGACCGACGAAGACAGAGCGTTTGCTTAAGTGAGCGTAGACCGTTGTGTACGAAATACCGTGCACTTTATGTTTGACCATGACATGGTTTCCATATGCTCCTTGGTAAGACGATGTGACAACTTTACCTGCCGCTGCTGCACGAACGGGCGTTCCGATTGGTGCACCAAAGTCGACGCCGTTATGGAATGTGTAGCCGAAGATGCCGCTCGTTTTTCCATAACCTTGTGTTACTGGACCGCTTGTCGGACGCGAGAAGCCATTTGATGAAGTCGAGAATGAGGCTTTCTTCGCTGTATGACCAGAAACGCGATATTTTTTCACATAACCTGAGTAGACGTAACGCTTATGTCCTTTATGAAGAATTTTTGTCCAGTTTCCGCGATGCCCCAAGTATTTGAAAGTCTGTCCCGAATTGACGCCGTCGACGATCCGGTATTTAAGAGATGGGCCAGTACGAACGCGAAGTCCGTCTGCTTTGATTTTTACTTTGTACGTAGATTTCGTAGCTGCGTCAACCTTACCTGTACCCGTAGCTGCAAAACCTGAAACAACGAGCGCGCTCATTGCAAGTGTCGTGATTGTTCTTTTCATGAATGTTCCTCCTTGATGTAAATCGAAATCTTGTCGGAAATGACATGTATATAGAATGTGTGTGGTGTAAAGTGTGGTGAATTGAAGTAGATGATGCTGTCGTCATTTGACTAACGAGAGTATAGCATTGAAAAGTCAGACGTTTGTATTTCAATTCGATTGCTTAAATATATTATAATAACAAATGTTGTAATATTGAATACATATTCAATCTCAGAATCCCTTAAAATCAAGATGAATCCGTGTTACAACGAGATGAATTTGATGACAAAACGCAATCGTGGGAAATGATGAGAAAGTATGGGAGTCTAATAAAAAGAGAGTAGGTAATGAGATGGATTTGACGTTTGCAGTAAATCAAAAAAAGCTTAACATTCGCGCAGTGGCGCTGTTGATTCAAGATGAACATCTCTTGATTCATCGGCAAGGAGAAGATGATTTTTGGTCATTACCGGGAGGACGGGTACAATTTGGTGAAAGTGGTGCCAAAGCGATTGAACGTGAATTATTAGAAGAATTAGGACAGTCAATCGAGCCACCGGTCTTCCGTTTCCTGCATGAAAATTTCTTTAATTACGCAGACCATCAGTTTCATGAACTGGGGATGTTTTATGAAGTAACATGTCGAGAACCACTACCACTTTCAACGGAAGACTTTTACGGTCCTGAAGGTGAAGAATTGACGTACCGGTTCGTTCCGTTCGATAAACTGGATCAATATACATTGTATCCAAGCGAATTATCAAAAATGCTTCAAACCAATGTATTTCCAACGCTATTGACGAATGACATCTGACTTTTTCAGAAAAACGTTTATAGATGTATCGCAAGGGAATGGTTAATCAGGTAGTTCATTCCACAATGATAAGGGAGCTGATCGTTCATGAGAGAAGAGCAGTTCGAAGCGATGCATCAAGAAGCACGAGGGCAGACGCAGGAACAACAACCCGGTGTCGAGTACGCCATGAAACCGGAACCGATCTACGATGATCCGGATTATGTCGGTTCAGGAAAACTGACGGGAAAGGTTGCACTGATCACAGGTGGAGACAGTGGAATCGGTCGAGCCGTTGCTGTCGCTTATGCGAAAGAAGGGGCAAACGTCGCAATCGTATACCTAAATGAGGGAAAAGACGCAGAAAAGACGAAATCGTTGATTGAAGGCTACGGGGTCAAAGCCTTAAAAATCGCGAAAGATGTCAGTCAACCGGAAAATGCGCAAGCGATCATCGATACCGTCATTGCAGAATTCGGTCAATTGAACATTCTCGTTAACAATGCCGGAAAACAATTCCCGCAAGATGATTTCCTTGCGATCACACCAGATCAATTGAAGGAAACATTCGAGACGAATGTCTTTTCGATGTTCTATTTGATTCAGGCTGCGCTTCCACATTTGCATAAAGAAGATGCAATCATCAATACATCATCGGTGACAGCGTATCGTGGAGCACCGTCGCTGATCGACTACTCAGCGACGAAAGGCGCTATTACGACATTGACGCGCTCGCTTGCTTCAAGCTTGATCGAGAAAGGAATTCGCGTTAATGCCGTCGCACCGGGACCGATTTGGACGCCTCTCATTCCAGCGACGTTCTCGAAGGAGAAAGTCGAGTCGCATGGGGAAGACACGTTAATGAAGCGTCGGGGACAACCGTCAGAAAATGCACCGGCTTATGTCTATTTGGCTTCTCGTGATTCGAGTTACATCACGGGTCAGACGATTCATATCAACGGCGGCGATTACATCACGTCTTAAGGGGGAAAACATGATGAAGAAAAATCCGAATGAAGTGCCTGAACGTGAACCGGATCATCAACCGGACGAAGTTCCGCAAGCACCACCGAGCGAGGTACCAGATACACCACAGGAAGATCCTGTCCGTCAACCGGAACCGGATACGTTCCCGGAACCAACTGAGATTCCCGATACACCGCAGGAAGATCCAAATCCCTATTAATAAGCTGACCGTAGTCACCATCCAAGAATCGGATGGTGACTTTTTCGTGATGAAGAAGACAAACCAGCTTGACAGACAAACTGTATGATGAGTATGATACAGAAGAGAAGTGTATTAATGTTTTAATACATTGCACAGGAAAGGGAGGTCTACCGATGCAGTTCGACCAAAGAAGTCCGGTGTACCTGCAGGTCGTCCGTTGGTTCAAACAACGAATCGCGACCGAGGAATTGCAAAGCGGGCAAGAGATCCCGTCCCGCCGCGAAATCGCCGCACAGCTCGGAATCAATCCGAATACCGCACAAAAAGCATACAAAGAGATGGAGGAGCAGCAATTGATTACGACAGAACGGAATGTCCCGAGTAAGATTACACGCGATCCACAAGTCGTCCAAAAAGTACGTGCTGAGATGCTTGAAGAAGCAGTCTCTGAATTCATCGATGCCGTCAAGGCGATTCAAATTCCACTTGATGAGGTCGTCTCGAAAGTTGAGACCGTCTATCAGGAAACGGAACGGAGGAAGGTCGATGCTTGAAGTCCATGGCTTACAAAAGAAGTACGGAAAAAAACCAGTCCTTCAAGGCGTCTCGTTTTCCGTTCCAATGGATCAATTGACATGTCTGATCGGTTTGAACGGTGAGGGGAAATCGACGATCCTGAAGGCAATCGCAGGTCTTGTTCCAGTCAACGCAGGAACGGTTCTCGTCGATGGCGAGATCAACCGAAATAAGATCGCCTTCGTTCCAGATATTCAGACGATGCCCGGCTACATGACGGTCGGTGATGCGCTGACATATATGGCGGATTATTATTCCGATTGGAACCAGGAGACTGCGAATGAATTGATGCGAATTTTCCAGCTACTTTCAACAGATAAGATTACCGATTTATCAAAAGGAAACCAGGCGAAGGTCAGCTTAATTCTTGGATTTGCTCTCGATCGTCCGTACTTATTACTCGACGAACCGTTCGCCGGAATTGATTTGTTTACGAAAGAACAGATTGCAGGATTATTCTCAAGCCACTTCATGGAAGGGCGCGGTATCCTGATGACGACACACGAAATTCAGGAAATCGAGCATTTGATCGACCGGGTCGTCTTCTTACAGGACGGTCGGATCATCGATGAACATGAGACAGAAGAGATGCGAGAACTGTACGGGAAGTCGGTTCAGGACCGGATGCGGGAGGTCTATCAGCGATGAAACAATACATACAATTGACGAATGAAGAGATTAAGCGGAGTTTTAAGCTTTATATGATCGTCGTGCTTGCAATGGTAGCAATTGAGCTGGTGTCGGTCGTTGCGCAAGTGATGCTTCATGAGCAAAATATCAAGAATTTCATGGAAAATAATCGTGCAACATTATCAGAGGCACTTCAACAAATCGGAAAGCTAGATTATGCAGATACGACATCTTTTTTCGTATTTATGACTTTGATAGGAATTGTATTCGTTGTGATTTACGCATTTCAAATTTGGTATCGTGATTGGCTTGGGGAAACAAAATACATCTATCGACTATTAATGCTTCCAGGGCGAAGATATAGCATTTTCTTTTCAAAATTAACTGCTGTATTTCTGGTCATGATTAGCTTTATTGGTTTGCAATGGTGTTTTCTTAAGGCTGGATCTTATTTATTTGATTGGTCAATCCAAGCGGAGTATCAAAAAAGTTCTAATACGAATATATTCAGTAGTTCATTGGAAGAATTTTATACGACGAATTTAACTAATATGATTTTTATCATCCTTATTTCTACAATGATTGTCTGCTTAATCTTTTTGCTCGTTTTGTTGGAGCGGTCACATCGAAAAGTAAAAGGATTGATTCGAGTCGCGATTGAAACGACAATTTTTGTATCGTATGCGTTCGTCTGTATTTATTTTTTGGATCAAACACATTTATTACTAAGTTCAGAAAAAGACGCTTTATTCATCGGATTTGTCTTTGTCTACATGATTTATGCTTGTTGGAGAAGTTTGCGACTTCTGAAATGGAAAATCTCGGTCTAAGGGGGATAATATGCGGTCATATAAATATTTCATTGGTTTTATACTAATCAGTGTCGTATCACTAGCTTTTTATGTAGGATACGTCTTAAATTTAGAAAAACCTGAATTAGTAGTTGAAACAAAGAGCGGTAGCCCGAAGCAAAGCACTCTTCAAAATCTACAAATCAACTTAATCGATGTAGTGCGTCAACCAACAGACTTCTCAGTCTCGATTAAAGATGGACAAGTCTCTGAATCAAAATCATCTTATCTAAATAATATGTATCTCGACCGTGTTTATATAAATGATGAAGCACCACGGTCATTTAAACAGTTCATGCAAGAGGAAACGTATACTCTCATGCAAGATTCCGTAACTTACGGATTAAAAGGTCGAGAAGACGGTAGTTGGGAGTTGCAATACTGGGATCTTAAAACTAAAAAATTGACTACAAAACAATTGAGCACTCCCTCAGAAGTTAATAATAAAAAGTACGCCTACTCACCCTTTCAACGAACAGAAGATCTACTTTATGTGGAGCGCAATTCGATGGATGAGCAGACCATAAGAAGCTTTATTTATGTCATTGACTTAAAAAATAATAGCGTACGTAAACAACAACTACCAATCAAATTAAAGAAGAATGAATACATTGAGTCGTTCTATAAAGGACAACTACTTTTTTCTCAAACATATTTTCCTAAGAATAACCCCGATACTGAACAGCAGCGTCTGCTTATGACAGACGGAAAAAAGACGAAACGATTAAAACAACTGGAAGGAGAAGATTTTAACACTCGAATTTTAAATGAAGGCAAATTAATCGTGACGATAAATGAAAATGATGATACACAGTTAAGCTGGAATACGTTCGATATGGAGTCGGAAAAATATACAGTACATCAAGTTCCACTTCCTGATCGTAAAAAAATCACAGATGGAGGTGGATTCCCGGCCTCTATTTTGGAAAATGGACGCATTTATTTTTCTTATCAGCTAAAAAATGATGATTACAGAGTATTGGTTTTCAATCCGACATCAGCAAATATTGAATATGAAGGAAACATTACGAATAAAAATCCAAAGATTAAGTTATCACTAAGTGATATGCGATTGAAGTAAGTTATAGAAATTTCATTCAATCACTTGAAACCTCCCGTTTTCTTCCAACGTATAAAGACTATACAAGGGGGGGAACTCACATGCAATTCTTGATTTTTGTTGTCTTCGCAGGTGCTCTGTATTGGTTCTACTACAGCTTCTTACTGGGGTACCGTAAGAAAAACATCACGCTGACGTTTGACGATCGGTTTTATTCACTCGACGAACATGTCGCAGCCATCGAACAAAAGCTTGCAATGGATGGACGTTCAGCGCGTTATCTCGGTGACCGTCGCTTTGAAGTCGATGGCAAACCTTATCTGTTCCTCGAGCGGACAGTCCCAGTCGGCGGGGTTCCGACACAGCAGACGATTCTCGAGCAACAAAAAAAATAACTCTCCCGCGTTTGGGAGAGTTTTTGCGTTAGACCGGAATCCGATCAAGGGGATGTGGTTGTTGCGACGAACGATACCAGCGGATGATCCAGTGATCAATACCGATTTGATACGCAAAGCGGCCTGCAGCAAGTAAGACGATTGAGGTTGCTAAGAACAACGGGTTTAACGCAATCGTTCCAGCAAGTAAGTAATTGAGATTCATGATGCTTCCGACGACCAGTGCAGGAACCGTCAACAGACTGAGGATCAACAAGATCCCGATGACGAGTTCTGCGAACGGAATCAAGGCGTTGATCAGCCCGACGTTCGGTAAGGCAAGTTGCTCGATCCACGTCGCGTACCACGAACTGACGAGTGCGTCTTCGCCAGTTGACTTCGCGAGTGCTCCTTCAAGAAACGACCGTGCATCAAAGCCATTAATGTACTTACCGATTCCAGCGATGAACCACTGAATTCCGAGCCAGAGTCGGATGATCGTCAATAGACCAAGACCGATGATGTGTAATGCTTTCACTTTCAGACACTCCTCTACTACAACATAGTCCCCATCATACTGAAAAATCATCAGTAAGATAGGGACTATCATCATAACGTCATCGAACCGTCATCGACCTGTTACAAAAAAGGATAAGGTAACGGTTTCATGACCGTTGATCGAGGCGATGACTGATTGCAGTTAATAAAGCAGCGACAAGCGCAACCAGTCCACCGACGAGTGCCGTGTTCATCATCGGACCGTTCGCATAGACGATGCCACCGAGTGCCGAACCAAAAGCAATCCCGACGTTACTCGCAACCGGCATCAAGGAAGCGGCGAGTCCTTTTGCTTCCGGATTGAACTTTTCGGCAAGGTCGATCAAGTAGATCTGTGTCGAAGTCGTTAGTAGAATCGACATCAACGACATCAAGGCGATGTTGAACAGACCAAGCGGAAGGGATACTGTCGTGAAGTATAACGCAGCAAGAACGACTGCTTGCACGACGAAGACGAACCGTAAGCGTCCCATCGGATTTTTACTAGCAATCTTGCCGGCAAGGATGTTACTGAAGATCGAGACGACACCGTAAGCGAGCAGGATCGGACTAATCCATGTCTTTGCGATGCCGAGTTCCGTTTGCAGGATCGGCACGAGGTACGTGTAGACGACGTAAGTTGCTCCGAAGCCGAACGACGGAATGAAGAAGGCGATCAGGATCCGTGGATTAGCGAGCAATCCAAGCTGCTCCTTGATTGAACCGGAGCCCGTCGATTGCTGGACGGGAACGATCTTCCACACAGCGAGGAACGCAATCATTCCCATGACTGTCGTCAGCCAAAACGTGGCTGCGAAGCCAGCGTGTTGACCGATGAACGTACCGATCGGAACACCAAGGACGTTCGCGAGTGTAAAACCACCGAAAATGAACGAAACGGCGACACCGCGCTTCGCGACAGGTACGCCATCGCTTGCGACGACCATTGCGAGCGAGATCAAGACACCGGTCAGGATGGCTGTCAGGATGCGGGTGGCGAGCAATACTTCGTAACTTGGAGCAAAACTACTGGCAAGGTTCAGTAAGACCCAAACGAGTAACAGACGTAGAATCAGGCGACGCCGTTCCAAGTGACCGGTCAGCGACATGACAATCGGTGTACCAATCGCAAAGGAGATGGCAAAGGCCGAGACGAGCGTACCGGCTGTTGCGATCGTGATATTAAGAGCTGAGGAGATTTCAGCGAGGATCCCGACGATGACGAATTCGCTTGTTCCGAGAACGAACGTCAGGAGCGACAACGTGGCGATCAACAGCCAATCGCGTCGACTTAAACGAGTAGTAGGTGACATGGATGATTCCTCAATTCTGGCGCTTGCGCGCGAAACTATGAGTAACAGGATAGCATGAAACGATTTCGTCGGGTATCGCAAAGCGAGAATTCGGGAAAAGAACCATTATTCGAAATAGCGTGTGAATTTCCAGGCTTGCTGTTTTTTGCGTATACTACAGAAGAAGACTACTGACAAAGGAGTGGAAACGATGCAAGCGACAGTGACATGGAACAAACAGATGGGGTTTAGTGGACAGACGGAATCAGGGCATCATCTTGCGATGGATGCAGCACCGGAGAACGGTGGCGAAAATCAAGCACCACGACCGACTGAACTGCTGCTACATGCCGTTGCCGGCTGTACTGGAATCGACATCGTCTCGATTTTAGAGAAGATGCGCTTGACGATCACTCATTTCGAAATGGATATCGAAGGGGAACGGGCAGAGGATCATCCGCGGCGCTTTACGTCGATCTCGATTCATTACCGGCTTGAAGGTGATCTCCCGGAAGATAAGGTCCGTCGCGCCATCTCGTTATCAAAAGATAAATATTGTTCGGTTTCGCAATCCTTGAACGCTGAGATTTCCGTCTATTATTCCATCAATGGTGTCCGGAGCGAGGATCCTTTGTGAAGAAAGTAGCACTGATCGGTTGCCTGTTGCTTGCAGGGTGTGCGCAGGAGACGACGGAACCAACGAAACCATCACAACCAGCAACGAAGCAACCGACGGAGGCGAAGAAATCAAAGCCTGAGCCGACAAAGGAAGAACGACAACAAGCACGATTAAAGCAGCAACTTGAAGCGATGTCGACGTCAGAAAAGATCGATCAATTGCTCTATATCGGAGTTGCCGGCACGGAACTTTCAGCAGCTGACCGGAAATTGTTGCAGACGCATGCGATCGGTGGGGTCTTACTGCTTGGTGGGAATATTACGTCAGAAGATCAACTCTTGACGTTCACGCGTGCCATTCAAGAAACGAACCAAAAACCGTATGTTTTCGTCGGGGTTGATGAAGAGGGCGGACGGGTCAGCCGAGTACCGGATCAACGGTTACGTCTCCCGACGAGTCAACGGATGGCACAAGGTGCAGATGCTGCAAAAATGGAAGATGTCGGACGTAAACTCGGTCACCTGTCACGATTTTATGGGTTCAACATGGACTTCGCACCGGTCCTTGACGTCAATAGCAATCCGAACAATCCAATCATCGGCGACCGTGCGTTAAGTGCTGATCCGAAGACCGTCGCGACTCTCGGTACGGCCCTGATGCACGGGATGCAAGAGACGGGAACGATTCCGGTCGTCAAACATTTTCCCGGTCACGGCAATACGAGTGTCGATTCCCATGTCGGTTTGCCGAAAGTGACAGCATCAAAGGAAGAACTGAAGCGAACGGAACTGTTACCGTTCCAAGAAGCGATTCAAGAGGGCGCCGAGATGGTGATGGTCGCCCATATTCTCTATCCCGCGTATGACGACCAAAATCCATCTTCGCTCTCGAAGCCGATCTTGACTGACCTCTTGCGTCAACAACTCGGATTCAAGGGTGTCATCATCACGGATGACCTTGTCATGGGGGCGATCACGAAACGATATGGTCTCGCGGAAGCGGCACGGCAAGCACTTGTCAATGGAGCTGATATGGCGATGTTTTCGGAAGCAGGTGCCTATCCGAAGGTCCACACCGAAGTGATGCAAGCCGTTAAAGACAAAACGCTGACGCCTGCGATGCTCGATGCTAAAGTAATGCGCATCCTGAAGCTAAAGCAGACCTATGCCGACAGCCAGAAGCAACAGCGACCGACGAAATCGGAGCTTATTCAGCAAGTGGAAGCGCTCAACTAGGACTAGCGAAGTAAAGCAACTCATGCTAGACTAATGGGGCAAGCCAATTAAACACGAAAAGACACTAGGGGAGTCTCCCAGCAGACTGAGACGGAAGTATCCGGACCCTTTGAACCTGATCTAGTTCGTACTAGCGGAGGGAAGTGGCTCGAAACCTTAGATATCCTTAGCGCTTCAGCGCATTTTCGGACCACTCCTTTCAACATCGGGAGTGGTCCTTTTTCGTATGGAAAGGAAGAACATGATGCGTTTACATCTGATTTCGACGGGATCCATCAATCCACGCGATGGAGTGGAAACCTTTCAATCGCTTCAACCATATACGGATCAGCTTCATCTTCGAGAACCGAATTTGTCGGCAGCAGAATTGCTAGAACTGATTGACGCGCTCCTTGCGCAAGGGTATTCGTCTGATCAATTAACCGTTCACGACCGGACCGACGTCGCCCATGTCGCTGGCATCGGTGTGCAATTGACGCGACGTTCCTTACGTGTCCGCGATGTTCGGCGACACTTTCCGAATCTCATCATCGGGAAATCCGTCCATTCACTGGCAGAGGCGCTCGCAGCAGAAGCGGAAGGAGCTGATCGATTGCTGTACGGTCATATTTATCCGACAGCGTCGAAACCAAACGTGCCACCGCGAGGGATCGATGCCTTGAAGCAAGTTGTCACTTTCACGACGAAACCAGTCATCGCAATCGGCGGGATCACTCCTGATCGCATTCCTGAAATCGCAGCGACCGGTGCAAGCGGAGTCGCCGTCTTATCGGGTATTCTCGGTCAAGCGGACCCGCATGCTGCCATTCAGCGTTATCAGGGGGTACGGGTATGACGGATCACATCATCATCGGTGGTGGAGTCATCGGTTTGACGCTTGCTTACAGTCTCGCTTGTCAGAACGAATCCGTTCTTGTCCTTGATCGCGGAACATGCGGACAAGGGACGAGTCGGGCGGCTGCCGGGATGCTTGCGACGGACATCGAGCTGAGAGAAGAATTGCATACGCTTGCTGCGCGAAGTCGCCGTCTGTATCCGTTACTTGCGCGACGCCTCACGCGCGAGACCGGGATCGATTGTGGCTACCGGGAACAACCATTTTTATTGAAACAAAATGAGCAAGAATACTTATTTCCATCGGTCGGTCAAATCGATCCGCGACGACTAACGACTGCATTGATGCATGTCTTACGAAATCGTGGGGTACCAATCGAAGAACAGGTGGACGTCACGCGAATCGAGGAGAGTAATGATTTCATTAGGGTTGAGTCGAACACGGGAACGTGGACGGGACGAACGGTGACGGTTGCTGCCGGACGCGGGTCCCAAGCCTTGCTCGATACAGCTGGCATTTCGATAGCGACGCACGGTGTCAAAGGGGAGTGTCTCGCAGTCCGTCTCGCGGGTCAGCCGTTACGCTCGATCCTGTTTGATGACGCCGTCTACCTCGTACCGAAAGCGGACGGACGGATATTGATCGGTGCGACCGAACTACCGCACGACGAGACGATCGGTGTTAGTGTCGCAGGAGTCACGTCACTGCTTCAAGCAGCAGAGCGTCTCTATCCACCGATCCGTGATGCTGTCATCGAAGAAGTCTGGTCAGGCGTACGACCACAAACAGAGTTCGGCTTGCCATATATCGGAGTCGCCGATTCATCCCGTCGGATCTTTATAGCGACGGGGCATCATCGGCATGGCATATTACTCGCACCGGCGACAGCGGAAGTCTTGGCAAACACATTACGGTTGATCCTAAAGGAGGAAGTCCGATGAATATTACGATTAACGGCAACGACCATACCATTGAACAGATTGAGACGATTGAGGACATGCTCACGCAACTTGGCTTAGGGGAAAAACTCGTCATCGTCGAACAGAACCGACAGATCATCGACCGCGG
This sequence comes from Exiguobacterium sp. UBA6309, assembly GCF_002439205.1. Lineage (NCBI taxonomy): Bacteria > Bacillati > Bacillota > Bacilli > Caryophanales > Exiguobacterium > Exiguobacterium sp. UBA6309. The sequence continues at coordinate 131,726 of NZ_DJTL01000005.1, forward strand.
AGCTTACGATCAAACGGTCGTTCGGAACAATGACACATTCGAAATCGTTCATTTCGTAGGAGGAGGATAAAGATGTTGAAAATTGGAGAAAAGACATTCGAATCACGGTTATTACTCGGAACGGGGAAATATACGGATGCTACGGTACAGCAAGAGGCCATCGATGCGTCCGCTTCACAAATCTTGACGTTCGCCGTCCGGCGGCTCGATCTCTTCGACAAACAACAACCGAATTTCTTGGAGTCGCTTGATTTAACGAAGTATGATTTACTACCGAACACGGCTGGTGCGAAGACAGCGGAAGAAGCGGTTCGGCTAGCAAAACTTGCGCGGGCATCCGATATGTGCGACATGGTCAAGGTCGAAGTGATTGGGTGCGATAAGACATTACTACCTGATCCAATCGAGACGTTACGGGCTTCTGAAGAGCTACTTAAAGAAGGATTCATCGTCTTACCGTATACATCGGACGACGTCGTCCTTGCACGACGACTCGAGGAACTCGGCTGTCATGCCATCATGCCGGCTGCGTCACCGATCGGTTCCGGGCAAGGCATCCTCAATCCGCTCCACCTAAAGTTCATCATCGAGCAGACGTCGGTCCCAGTCATCGTCGACGCCGGCATCGGTTCTCCAACTGACGTCGCCTATGCAATGGAACTGGGAGCGGATGGTGTCTTATTGAACTCCGCTGTCGCCCATGCCCAGGATCCGGTCAAGATGGCGCACGCGATGCGACTAGCTGTCGAAGCAGGGCGCTTCGGCTACGAAGCGGGAAGAATCGAAAAGAAACAGTATGCAGTCGCGAGTAGTCCAACGAGTGGATTGATTCGATGACACGTTATTCACGTCAAACTCGATTTCAACCGATTGGAGAAGCAGGACAAGCACGCTTCGCAACAGCAAAGGTACTGATCATCGGGATGGGGGCACTCGGAACAGCATCGGCAGAACAACTCGTTCGCGCCGGTGTCGGCGTCGTCCGAATCGTCGACCGCGATTATGTCGAGTGGAGTAATCTACAACGGCAACAACTCTATACGGAGGATGATGCACGGCACAGCGTACCGAAGGCGATTGCTGCAAAAGCGCGACTTGAAGCGATTAATTCGACGGTGACGATCGAAGCACATGTATTAGATGTCGACCGGGCAGCGCTGACATGGCTTCTCGATGATATCGATCTCATCATCGATGCGACGGATCATTTCGATATTCGTTTACTGATGAACGATATGGCATTGTTGCGCTCGATTCCGTGGATTTACGGCGGCTGCATCGGCAGTTACGGGATTACTTTCACTGTTCGCCCGGGAGAAACGCCATGTCTGCAGTGTCTGCTCGATCAATTACCACGTGATCAGGAGACGTGTGATACGGCGGGAATCATCGGTCCAGCTGTTCAGATGGTCGCCTCTCTACAAGTAACGGAAGCGTTGAAGTGGTTGAGCGGTAAGACGGACGCGTTGCGGACACGTCTACTTGCCTTTGACGTGTGGTCGAATACATTCCAACAAATCAACGTCCAGTCACTGAAGCAAACAGAGTGCCCCTCGTGCGGCATCGAGCCGTCTTATCCTTATTTATCGAATCAAACGGTGCGTTTCACGGCACTGTGCGGTCGCGATGCCGTTCAAATCCGTGGAGACGGGCAGCGGGATCTCGAACAATTAAAACAACGCCTCCAGCCGGTTGCGTCGATTTCCGCCCATAATCCATACTTGCTGGCGTTTACGACGGATGAGCATCGAATGGTCGCCTTTCGAGATGGTCGTGTCTTGATTCATGGCGAGGCGGATCTCGTTAAAGCAAAACGACTGTATCACGCCTATTTCGGATAAACGTTCATAAAACAGTAAAACTAATTTTAAAAATATATGTTTTAAATGTTTAAAAAACAGGTAAATAAGACTTCAGACATAAATCGGTCTACAGGTTTTGAACGTGAAGAGGAGTGATTCAGATGAAACAAGAATTCGATCCGATGAAGGATCAAGCACAGACGGAAGAAACACAGGCGGTTGTCCAGCAAGCCAACTGGAATCCGGACCGGTACCGGACGAACTTGAACCCATTCTATCTGTCACCTTGTAGTGTCGAACGTAGAGAAGATTTGCATCAGGATGCATCGAAGATTCTCGAAGTCGAGACGTCGTCGCCCCTCCAACAACTTTTTGAACACAATCAAGCAACGCATACATCCGAACCAACGGGCAAAAAATTTAAAACAGGCATCGTCGTCGGTGTTGGTGCGATCATCGGCGGATCAGTTTCTGTGATTCGTTCCGTCCAACGTTTTAGAAAGCAACGGACGAAGTAATACGCTCGTTGTGAAAGCGCAAAAAGCAGGAGGCATTCGCCTCCTGCTTTTTGTGTTCCAAACGGATGTTCGTCGCAGAACGAACGCTCGCATGCTACACTTAAGCTACTATATTTAAAAAGTGAGTGTGATGAAGATGAAATGGATACATACTGCCGATTGGCATCTCGGCAAAATCGTTCATGGCGAGTCGATGCTCGAGAACCAACGGGCGGTCCTAGCCGACTTTTTGGCACTCGTCGACCGCGAACAACCAGATGCGATCGTCATTGCGGGTGACTTATACGACCGCGCCGTACCACCAACGGAAGCCGTCGAACTGCTTGACGAGACGCTCGCTACTTTGATCCTTGATCGGGATATCCCGGTCGTTGCGATCAGCGGAAATCACGATTCGGCCGAACGGTTAAGTTTCGGAACAACGTTACTCCAACGGGCGGGTCTGCATCTCGTCGGAAAACTAACGCCGGTCATTACTCCGGTCACGATTAAAGGAGTGTCGTTCTATCCGGTGCCATTTGCCGATCCAGCGACCGTTCGGTACGTGCACAAGGACGAAACGATCAAGACACATGATGACGCGATGCGGACGATCCTTGCTGGATGTAGTCCGGACGGACCGAGTGTCCTCGTCGGTCATGCCTTTGTGATCGGTGGACTCGAGACGGATTCGGAGCGGCAATTGTCCGTCGGAACAGCAGGACAGGTCAGTGCGAGCCAATTTGCACCGTTTACCTATACAGCACTCGGTCATTTGCACAACCCGCTTGCAATTCAATCCGAGACGGTCCGATACAGCGGATCGCTCTTGAAATATTCGTTTTCAGAAGCACATCACGTCAAAGGCGTCGATGTATTGACGTTGAACGATACTGGTACGTTCGATCGTCGATTCGAACCGCTTGCACCAAAACGTGATTTGCGAGAACTGACTGGTAGTCTCGATGAATTGACGGATCCTGCGTTCGTTGCGACGCAAGTCACGGATGATTATTTAAAAATCAACCTAACGGACGGCGAAGCCTTGATGGATCCGATGGGCAAGCTGAAAAAAATCTATCCGAACATCCTGCACCTCGAGCGAATCGGATTCGTCCGCGAGAGTACGCGGGCGGTCAAAGCATCGCGTGAGCAGGTCAAGGATGCTTCTGTTGCGGATCTGTTCAGTGAATTTTATGAAGCAGTTCGTGAGAAGAAGCCGACGGAAGCGATGCGAGCCGTCTTGAAGGAGGAAGCGACATGCGCCCAGAACGACTGACATTACGCGCCTTTGGTCCGTTTGCTGGTGAAGAGACGATTGATTTCACGGCACTTGCTGGACGGACGATGTTCGTCATTTCCGGGAATACAGGGGCTGGGAAAACGACGATTTTTGATGCATTGACGTTCGCCCTGTATGGTGAGACGTCCGGTGGTGAGCGGGAAATGAGTGAGTTGCGAAGTCATTTTGCCGTACCTGAACAAAAGACGGAAGTCGAACTGGAGTTTACGCTCAAAGGGGAACGGTATCGCATCATCCGGCAACCGAGTCAACCGCATCCGGTCAATAAAACCGGCTATTCGCATGAAGCAGAGTTCGCTCGGTTCGACGGCGTGGCGTGGAAACCACTTGCCATCAAGATTCCGGAAATCAAGCAGCGCGTTCAAGAATTGATCCAGCTCGACCATAAACAGTTTTCACAAATTCTCCTGTTGCCGCAAAATAAGTTCCGGGAACTGTTGATGGCAGAGTCAAAAGATAAATTGCAGATTCTCAAACAACTGTTCAAGACGGAACATTATGGTGAGTTCCAACAACGCTTGCACCGACAAGCGCTCGATCTTGCGGCACGCATCAAGGAAACGAAGACGAAACAATGGGCCAAGCTTGAGGAGTTACCCCTGCAAGCAAACTGGAGTGAATTAACTGAAGCGGACATCCGGTTACGAATGGAAGCGTTGACGACGGAACGGGATGAGTGGTTGACAGCGGCTCAAGAAGCGGAGCAACAAACACGTACGATCGTCGAGAGCAAAACGACACGGTTGCAACAGGGCGAACAACTCGAAGCAGCTTTCCAAGAGCAAGAGCAACTTCAACGGACGGAGCAGTTGTTGCTTGAACGATCATCCGACATTAAGCGGATGCAAGAAGAAGCAACGGCTGCCGAACGTGCTCAAATCGTCGCACCATTTTTTGATCAATGGCAACAAGATCAAGAACAGCTAACACGACTTAAACGGCAACAGCAAGAAACCGAACAGCACGTCACGCGCTTGACAGAGCGGCAAGGCACCGTTCAAGACAAAGTAAATCGATTACTGGCGGAAGAACCGCAGATTGAACAACTGAGTCGTCGTCTTGAGAAAATTCAAGAAGAATGCGAACGGTTGGAAGCGGAGACCCTCTTACGGCAACAACAGCAACAGCTGACAGAACGCTTAAAGCAACTTGATCCGGAACCGTTCAGGAAACAACTCGAACAAACGCGGACGGAGCGAAAGACCGTTCAGGAACAGCTACGGCCAGTGCAGAACGTCGGAGCAGAACGCTTACAGGCGCAAGAACGACGCTTCACCCTGCAACAGTTGGCGACGAAGTTCGCAGAGTATGACAAGTTGGAAGCAGAGCGACAACAGTTGATCGTCCGCGGTACAAGCGTCCGGGATCAAAAAGAGGCGGCAGCGCGTGCGTATGAAATAGCTCGTAAAAGTGAACGGGAACAACTGGCTGCTGAACTTGCCAAGGGATTGACGGACGGGCTGGCTTGTCCTGTCTGTGGCAGTACGTCGCATCCGCAACATGCTGTCGCCGTCGCACAGGAACTATCGGTCGATGTAGCACAACAACGGTTCTTAGAAGCACAACAAGCGCATCAAGAGTTACAAGCCTCGTACCGGACGGTTGCAGAGCGTCTGCAACAACTGACGATCGAGATTCAAAAAACGAGTGAAAACGAGTCAACTCATGCGGAAGTTTTAGCACAGCTTCGGGAAGTCGAACAGACGGAAGTCCGATTAGCGTCAGCACAGACGGAAAAAGAACGTCTTGAAACATGTCTTCAACAACTCGAACAATCGCTAGAGCAACTACAGTTGAAGATTGATAGGGTGGTAAAAGACCAAACTGTCATCGAATCGGAATTGGCACACTTGACTGGTCGCCTGAGTCAATCTGGAGAATTCGTAAAATCGTTATCAGCACTTCGTGAAGAACAACAACAGGCAGAAACACGCATCGAGCAGTTCGAGCAAGATAAACAGCGCCAGTTACGTGAAAAGGAACAGCTCGATCGTGACTTGGCGGAACACCAAGGTCGATTCCGTCAATTGACTGAGGCATCTGCTGAACAAAGCGACCGATTAACGAAACGCGAAAACGAATTACACGCAGTCTTGGCAGAAGAAGCGTTTCCGACGATTGAAGCCTTCCGCGATGCGAGACGGTCACGAGAAGACATTCGTCTCCTCCATGAACGGCTGGAACAAGACCGCCTAGAGCGGCAGGAATTGAAGCTGAAACAGGAACAAGCTCGCTTGAAGACGGAAGGTCAAGTGCGCCCGGATCTTGAACTGTTGCGGATGGACTTGAAGACGGCGTCACTCGAACTGACGGAACGGACCGATCGACGTGTCGGGCTCGAGAAGGAAAGGGCACATATTGATCAGTTGATAACGGCTTGGGAAAGCTTGCAACGCCAGATTGAGGACGAGGATGCGAGATACGGAGTCATCGGCGAACTCGCTCGCGTTGGTGTCGGCGAGAACGCACAACGAATGACATTCGAAACGTACGTTCAGACGGCTTACTTCGATGAAATATTGTTCGCCGCAAACCGACATCTGCATGAGATGACATCGGGTCGTTTTCAGCTCGAGCGAAAAACGGAGGCAGGAAAAGGACTCAAAAAATACGGACTTGATTTAAATGTCTTTGACGCTTACACGTCGCAAACACGTCACGTCAAGACGTTGTCCGGTGGTGAAAGCTTCAAGGCGTCCCTTGCACTTGCGCTTGGACTATCGGAAGTCGTGCAAGAAGCAAGTGGAGGAGTGTCGCTTGAAACGATGTTTATCGATGAAGGATTTGGAACACTTGATCCGGAATCGCTTGAACAAGCGATCGAGACGTTGCTTTCAATTCAAGCGAGCGGCCGTATGGTCGGAATCATCAGTCATGTGCAGGAGCTGAAGTCACGTGTTGATGCGAAAATCGAGGTCAAGCAAGGAAAAACGGGGTCGACGATAGCATTAGTCGTCGAGTAAGGAGATCAGAACGATGGAAACACGAAACATGGTCACGAAATCACAAATCAAAGAAGCGTTACGCGAATTAGGTGTGACGTCCGGTATGAAACTGTTCGTCCATACGTCACTCAAACAAATTGGCTGGATTCCTGGTGGGGTACAAGCATTGATCGAAGCCTTGCAGGAGGTCGTCACGACGGAAGGGTTGATCATGATGCCGGCGCAAAGTACGGATAATTCAGATCCGAAGAACTGGAGCCAACCGGCTGTACCTGAAGAATGGTGGGAAACGATCCGTCGGGAGATGCCGGCATATGACCCGGCAAAAACGGTCACACGTGGTATCGGTCGTGTACCGGAAGTCTTTCGAACGTATCCAGGTGTAGTCCGAAGCGAGCATCCGATGTGGTCGGTGACCGCATGGGGGAAGGATGCGGCGACATTCGTTGCCGATCATACACTGGAAAACGGTTTCGGTCCTGGCTCACCGATTGAACGCTTTATTGAAGCGGACGGTCAAATTCTCCATATCGGTTCGCCGTGGGATACGACGACCGTCTGGCATTATGCCGAATACGGACTGAATCGCCCGGACGTCGAGGACGGTTGTAAAGTCAGAGAAGGAACGACGGAACGGTTCATCCATTACCGACACCGTCAAGTCGATAGTGATGCATTTGGTCCGATCGGGGAAGCGCTCGAAGGGTCGGACTTCGTGACGTCCGGTTTGATTGGGCAAGCGAAATCACACCGCATCGATGCCAAAGCCTCGATCCCGGTCGTCATGTTGCAATTAAAAGCACTCGATCAATGGTTATTTTGAAACTTTTTCGGGAAGCTTTCGTAATACAAAGCAGAATCATAAAAAGGAGTGAATGCAATGGCTTCACGTTTTAAAGTTAACCCGGCATTGCGTCGTGGGTTCGATACAGCACGTGTCGGAGAACGACCGATGACGAAAAGTGGGACGATGAGTAAGATTTTCTTACTGCTCGCTCTCGTCACGGCAGCAGCTGGAGGAAGTTGGTTCTTCCTCGCAGAAAACCAAGGGTTGTTGTTCCCAGCCTTGATTGGTGGACTAGTCATCGGTCTAATTCTTGCCTTGGTCATCACATTCAAACCGGCGACGGCACCGGTTCTTTCACCGGTCTATGCGATCGTTGAAGGTGTGGCAGTCGGAGCGTTATCGCTCATGTTCGAAAGCATGTATCCAGGAATCGTCGGGAAGGCAGTCGTTGCGACATTCGTCGTTGCATTTGCGATGTGGTTCGTCTACTCGACTGGCATGATTAAAGTGACGCAACGTTTCCGTTCTGCGGTAACAGCAGCGATTCTCTCGATCTTCGTCTTGTATGCAGTCAACTTGATTCTCTCGTTATTTGGTGTCGACCTCCCATTCATGACAGGTAGCTCACCGCTTGCGATTGGTATTCAGTTCGTCATCGTCATCGTGGCATCCCTGTCACTCGTGATGGACTTCGATTTTATCTCGCAACAAGTTCGTGCGGGTGCTCCGAAATCGATGGAGTGGGTTGCAGCATTCGGATTGATCGTGACGATCATCTGGCTCTATATCGAATTACTCGATCTCTTATATCGCCTCGCGGCGCGGGATTAACAGCAACAGACGACGGATTCTCCGTCGTCTGTTTTTTGTCGCAAGCAGGGATAAATGTATGAAATGAGAATTAATAGAATGGTGAAATAAGAAGGAGGATCTCGTATGAAAGAACGTATCGTTATTGGAGCCGGACCGTACCACAACAATCCCGGCTGGTATCATACACAGGAAGATGAGTTGAATCTGCTCAATCGGTCCGATTGGGAACGGTTGTGTTCGAACGACACGTTGCAAGCAATTCTTGCTGAACACGTCTGGGAGCACTTAACGTTTGAAGAAGGGATTGATGCGGCACGTCATTGTTATACATATCTTGCGCCAGGGGGATACGTTCGTTGTGCAGTGCCGGACGGTAATTTTCGAGATGAGGCATACCAAGCAATCGTTCAAGTCGGTGGCCCCGGTCCTGCTGACCATCCGGCGGCGAGTCATAAAATCGTCTATACATATGAAACGTTACAGCAAGTATTTAAAGAAGCTGGATTTCAAGTGCGCCTTCTAGAATATTTCGATCAGAACGGATTGTTTCATCAAGCAGATTGGAACGGAGATGACGGCATCATTTTCCGCTCGAAACGATACGATCCCCGAAATGCAGAACAGATGAAATTTCCTTCGTTGATACTTGATGCACATAAATGAATACATAGTTGGAAAAGACCATCTGAACTTCGCTGTCAGATGGTCTTTTTGATCATATTCCGTGCTCGCTTTTTAGTTGATCGACGTATTGTTTTGCTTCGAGCAAAGACGATCCGAGCGTCTCTCGAACGCGTTTGACAGCTTCAACCGTCTTTCCTTCATGAAGCAACTGAACCAGTTCGACTTGTAACGCTGCTTCTTCTAGTGACACATCATTCAGACCGAGGTGCTCTTCGATCCGTTGTAGCTTCTTCAGAATCGTTTGTTGGCGGCGTTTCGCTTCGTCTGCTTTTTGAGATAAGGACATCCAGATGAAGAATAAGACGATTAGTGGTGCGAACGTGACGACAGAATCCATGGAGAACACCTTCCTTTGTTCCACCGTACCATAGAAGGTGAATCATAACAAATAGTGGAAAATGATGTAGAAATTGATTATGCTGATATAGTGGAAAATAAAGGTTAATATGGAAGGGAGATTAATTTAGTGGACAATGTGTTAGTGACATTTTTGCCATTCTTGATTCAAGTTGGACTGCTCATGGTGCTGTTCTTCTTCGGAACGTTCGGTTTGTTCTTCTTCGTCAAACGAAGTTCATATCACAATAGCCGGTATTACCGACTGACACGCGAGCCGTTTTTACGGATCGTTCGTGATAAAGGAAAATGGGGCGAGTACTTGACGACACGTCAACTCGATCAAGTGTCCGGATACGGCACGTATGTCTTTAATACATACTTACCACGTGCACGCGGTGAAGGTACGACAGAAATCGATGTGACGTTCATTCATGAAAGTGGCATCTATGTACTCGAATCGAAAAACTACAGCGGCTGGATTTTTGGACGCGAGCAGGACCGTCAGTGGACGCAGCAGTTCCAGAATCGCTTCAAACAACGGTTTTATAATCCGATCAAACAAAATGAAGGGCATCTCAAAAGCATGCAACGCTTCTTGGAAGGAACGGATCCTGCACTCTTTCACTCCTTGATCGTTTTCAGCGAACGCTGCGAACTCAAAAAAATCACGGTCGATTCAGCGCATGTCCGTGTCTTGAAACGAAATGTCTTACGTAAGACGATCGAGCAACTCGCGACAGAAAAGCCGTTGACACCGAGTCAAGTTGATACGATTGCAGGGAAACTCGGGGTTCATTCACAAGTCGATCGTGCCACGCAACAAGCGCATATCGATGGGATTCGTCAACGACAGGCAAAATGAGACCGTTGACGAGCTCATTCTCCTTCAGGTATAGTGAATGAATAATAAGTAGTGCAACTATATGGAGATGATGGGATGAAGGAATCGGAATGGTCACTCGGGATGCAATTATCCCGTAGTTATTACGCATTCAAACGTGCCGCTGCTAAACGGATGGAAGCATTCGGACTGACGCCGGAACAATTTTCTGTCCTGAGCGAACTCGCAAAACAAGATGGTGTTTCGCAAAAGCAACTAGCACTTGTGACAGAACGTGATCAAACGACGATTGGTAAGATTCTTGATAAGCTAGGAAAAAAAGAGCTGATCGTTCGAACGCCAGATCCTCGGGACCGACGAGCGGTTCTACTCTTGATGACACGAGAAGGACGCGACATCGTCGATCGCCTCGGACCAGAGCTCGATCAGCTACAGCTCGAAGCGTTCCGTGGATTATCGCGACAGCAAATCGAGCAATTGAAGGAAACACTCGAGACCATTCACCGGAATGTGACGTGAATGGTTTTCTCTCGGATATATAGTTGCACATGATATTATAAGTAATGCATATAAAAAAGGAGATAGAAACATGAAAGCATGGAAAGATGTCTGGTCAATGACACAAACGAAAGTCGGGCTCGTCTTCGCAATCGTCGTCCCGCTCGTGTTCCTCGTTGTCTGGATGACGGGTTACCAAGGAACGACGGAACGTCTTGATCAATTAAATGTCGGGGTCGTCGCAGAAGCGAATGATCCGTTCATCCAGTCGTTGCAACAAGCACCGTTCACGGTTCAGACGGTTGCAACAGAAACAAAAGGGTTGCAAGCACTTGATGCGAATGAAGTCGATCTCGTCTTACAAAAAGATGATGCAACGCATCGATTGACAGCACACGTCAGTCAGACGAATGCGGAATTCGCAAATGCAATCCTCGAGAGAGCAACGGAAACGATCAGCAAACAGTTGAATGGAGAGCCGACGTTCACGACGTCAATCGTTACGGAACATGCCGTCTCGGATTTTGCTTTATCAATGCTTCCGCTCGTTCTCGGATTTGTCATTTACATCGCGACGATGACGATGGGGATACAATTCAATCTCGTCAGTACGATTTTAAAGAGTCGTCACACAAAATGGGATCTTTTCTGGAGTCGACAACTACTGCACGGCATCGTCTTACTTGTCGTACCATTGCTCCTCGTCTCAATGGCGCATCTACTGACAGATATCAATACGCCATTCATCAAATTGTGGGCGTTCGAGCTCCTCGTCGTTGCGACCTGTATCGCTGTCACACAGATGAACTTTGCCTTATTTGGTCCGATTGCTCCACTCGTTAATGTCGCATTGATCCCGTTCCAGTTAATGACCGCAGGAAACATTGTTCCAGCGAAGATGCTGGCACCATTTTATCAATCACTCGGAACGTTCCTGCCTGTTCCAAATGCCGTCTCTGGTTTCGGTCGATTATTATTCATGGATGGATCAGTCGGGACGCAAGTCCTTCATCTATCCTTACTATTTGTTGGTAGTTTCTTGGTGACGTGTCTCATTACAGTCTGGAAAAGAGAGGGCGTTAGGCAGCAAGCCATGGCTTGAGAAAAAGTATAGTTTCAAAAAAAGCTCACGTCTCAATTTCCGAGACGTGAGCTTTTGTATTAGAACAACTCGTTGATTGGTGTGTCACCTTCGAGTAGTGTGACGACTTGTTTCGATGCTTTATCATGACCGATCGCAGCTAAAATAACACGGGCGACGTCCTCGCGTGGAATTTTTTTAGTCGCTTGCTCGGACGGATCCGTCGTGACGTTTCCTGTTCCGGCTTCATCCGACAGTCCACCTGGACGAAGAATCGTATAGTTAAGTGATGATTCCTTCAGGACACGATCCGCATAACGTTTCGCGATGTAATACGGCTTCATGCTGTCGGACCATGTTTCTGGCGAATCGGCATTCAAGGCACTGACCATGATGAACTGTTTCGCATGGATTGCTTCCGCTGCTTCAATCGATTTGACGGCACCGTCGAAATCAATCAGCATCGTTTTGTCCGCTCCTGTATGACCACCTGATCCTGCGGTAAAGATAACGACATCTGATCCTTGTAATGCTTCCGTGATTGTCGCGACATCGTCTTCAAGATCAAGGTAGACCGGGGTATGACCGAGTTTCTCAAAATCACTGAATTGGTCCTTGGAACGTAATCCTACTTTGACATCGTGCTCCGAATCCTGCAGTAAGCGAGCAGCGTGACGACCTACTTTACCATTTGCACCAATGATGAAAATCTGACTCATGTTCCATTCCTCCATTCCACGATTTGATGATTCTGTTTCAGTATGGAAAAGACGAGGGGATTCTGTAAAGAGACGACTTATGGAACTGTAACCGTCATCAAAACATCTTTTTAACACTTTTATGCATAAAATCGTCAAATTATCTTGAAATCACGTGTATGTGTGGTAGGATAATGACTATTACCCACACCGAAAATCGTTTAGGTTAAATTGTGGCAATATTCGGAGAATGGGCAACGACGAAACAGAAAGGAGAGATACGATGAGAAAGAAACCATGGCTATTAGCTGGACTTGTCCTGACAGGCGTTGCCGCTTGGATGATCTGGAATCAACAGACGGATGCCGAAGCACATGACATCTTCGAAGACCACAAGCTGGTCGTCGGGACGACGGGGGATTATAAGCCCTTTACATACTGGAACGAGGAACGGAATCGTTATCAAGGCTTTGATATCGATGTCATCCAAGCGTTCGCCAAAGCAGCGGATCTTGACGTGACGTTCGTCAAGACGACATGGCCGACATTATCGGAAGATACGAAATCAGGGAAGTTTGATATCGCTGTCGGTGGCATCACGAAGAAAGTCGAGCGCGAGGTCGTCGGAGACTTTACATCGTCGTATTTCTCCTTTCAAAAAGCACCGCTCGTAAAGAAGGAAGATGTCGAACGCTTGAATTCGCTTGATGCAATCAATGATCCATCCGTCAAAATCGGTGTCAATCCGGGTGGGACGAACGAGGCGTTCGTGAAGAAGCATTTCCCGAAGGCGAATGTGACCGTCTTTGAGAACAACTTGGACATTCCAAAAGCCGTCCAAAGCGGTCAAGTCGACGTCATGGTAACAGACGACATCGAAGCGTTGCATTACGCAACAGAACTGAATCTTGCGGTGCCCAAACTCACTGAAGCATGGGAAGCAGCCGAGATGGCGTATTTGATGAAACCGGACCAAAAACAGCTTGGAGATGTTTTCCGGGTCTGGATTGAAAGTGCAGAGGGGCAAGAACAGGTTGAACAACTAAAGAAAATATGGAACATCGTCTCGACGCGGGAGACGGTCGGAGCGAAAGGAGCGGGAGCACATGAGTAAATGGGGATGGATCGTCGTCGGAGGTGGCGTCTTGTTTGCCAGCTTACTAACACTTTGGCAAACGGAGCAACCACGACGTGTACAAGCAAAGAACGTCTTTGCGACGAAAAAAATCGTCGTCGGAACGACCGGCGATTATAAACCATTCACCTACTTGAACCGGAAGACGAACGAGTACGAAGGATTCGATATCGAAGTGATCCGTTCTTTCGCGAAGACGACCGGCATCGATGTGGAGTTCGTCCCGACGACATGGCCGACGCTGTCTGCTGATCTCGCTAGCGGGAAATTCGATATGGTCGTCGGGGGAGTGACGAAAAACATCGAGCGCGAGATCATTGGCGACTTCACGTCAAGTTACCTGTCATTCCAAAAGACACCGCTCGTCCGTAAAGAAGATGCCGGACGCCTCGTTTCGATTGAACAGATCAATCGACCGGACGTGACGATTGGTCTAAATCCAGGCGGAACGAATGAACAATTCGTCCGCAAGACGTTTACGAAGGCGAACATCGTCATGTATGAGCAAAACCTCGACATCCCGCATGCGGTTGCCTCAGGTGAAGTTGATGTCATGATCACTGATACGGTCGAGGCGATTCATTATGAAGCACTCGATCAACGACTCGCGGCACCAAGAATTCAAGAAAAGTGGATTCCGGCGGAGAAAAGCTACCTCGTCCGGGAGTCAGAAGCGGACGTCGTCGATGTCTTTAACCTCTGGATGCAGTCGTACGAAGGACAGGAAGAGATGGAGCAATTAAAAGAGAAATGGCAAGTGGCGTCATAAGTGGATCGTGCCTCCTGATAGCAGGAGGCACGATTTTTTAATGACAGGAATCTGATGGGAAAAGTCGAACAAGTATGTAGAAGCAAACCAGGAGGAAACCGATATGTTGAAAAAGAGAACATCGAAACAATGGCTCATCATGACCGCTCTTTTAGCCTGTGTCACTTACACATGGCTCGTCATCGGAGATGTTTGGATTAATCCTACGTTATTGTTTGCTGGAGCACTTGTATTTACGAGTGGCGCGGTACTATCGTTTAGTCTCGTGTTAGCGCGAGCCGTTCGCTTAAAAGGAGTTAAGTTTAAGATGATGCTGGTGTCGGTAGTCGTAACGCTTGCCTTGTCTGCAGGTGCCGTATATGGTGTATACCAGATTGTAGCGTAATCGTTAGTGATTGAATCGAGGCACCGATTCAGGTGTCTTTTTTGATTTTTCGAACAGATAAAATAGGAAAATCTTGGACATGACTTTGAATTCATGGAAAGAAGGAATGAAGATGATTCATGTCGTGAACTTGACGAAGACGTACGATGGAAAGGATGTCGTCAAAGGGATTTCCTTTGACGTGCAAGCAGGGGAAATCTTCGCCTTTCTTGGATCAAACGGTGCCGGGAAATCGACGACTGTTCAGATGCTGACGACGCTGATTAAACTGAGAATACCGATTAGGACGAGCAGGAAACGATTGAATCCGTTCATATTTCATCTCTCCTTTCTGTCGTTAAATTGTTTGTTTTTAGACGTTCGGGAAATCACGAATACCATGAATAATATGTGACGTCAAAATAAAAATACAGTGAATGAAAAAAACTCCTCTCATTGTGTCATGAGAGGAGTACAACAGTTTTATTTTTCGATTTTCGGTACTTTTACGATGTAGTAGATCGTACTTAAAATCAAAAAGGCGATTCCGATTAAGATTGAGACGCGTGTCTCGTCATTAAACAGCATGCCGACGAGTACTGTGATCAGCGCGAAGATCGATAGATAGTTCGTCACCGGCGCACCTGGCATTTTGAACGGATGCGAGGCTGTCCGTTCACTTTCGATTTTTCGGTAACGGATATGACTGATTAATATCGCGAACCACGGCACCATCCCTGGTAGTACCGAAGCGCTGTAGACATAAACGAAGATGTTCGTATCCTTTCCGAGAACGTGCGGGAGAATGATATCGAGGATGACACCAAAGAAAATCCCGATTGAAATGGCTAGAACTGTATAGAGCGGAATCCCACGTTTATTGATCTTTAAGAAGAAAGACGGCATCTGCCCTTTTTCCGCTAATGCATAGATCATCCGACTGGCGCTGAAGATTCCTGAGTTACAACCGGATAAAGCGGCCGTGATGACGACGAAGTTAATGATGCCAGCAGCAATCGTCACACCGACCTTGGCGAATGTCGCAACGAATGGACTTCCAAGATCGGATAATTCGTTCCATGGATACACCGTGACGATGATGAAAATCGCTCCAACGTAGAAAATCAAAATCCGCCAGACGACACCATTGATCGCCTTCGTGATGTTTTTCTCTGGATCTTTTGTTTCCCCAGCCGTGACTCCAATCAACTCGACACCGATGTAAGAGGCGAAGACGATCGAGAGGGCAAAGAAGAAACCGGTGAAACCGTTTGTGAAAAAGCCGCCGTTTGCCCAAAGATTCGAAAGACCGACTGGATTTCCGCCATTCCCTAGTCCAAAGAAAATAATGCCGAATCCAGCGACGATCATCAGAAGAATCGTCAGTATCTTGATCGAAGCGAACCAAAACTCGAGTTCACCGAACATTTTGACGGAAGCAAGGTTTGCGAGCGTCAAGAGAATGATGACGACGACCCCTGGAATCCATGTTGGTAGTTCAGGCCACCAGAAGCGTAAGTACGTTCCAACGGCGATGACTTCACTCATCCCGACGACGACCCAGTTGAAGATGTTGCTGCTTGCTGTTAAAAAACCAGCAGCTGGATGGATATAATCGTTTGCGAACTTTGCGTACGATCCACTGTGCGGATGGGTGTAGACCATCTCGCCGAGTGCCCGCATGATGAAAAAGATAAAAACTCCGGCTAGCATGTACGCAAGTAAGACTGATGGTCCTGTCCAAGCGATCGTACTTGACGCCCCGAGGAAGAGACCAACACCAATCGTTCCTCCGAGCGCAATCATTTGTACCTGTCGTGCTGTTAAATCTCGTTTCAAATTCGAACTCATCGTTTCCCCCAAAAAAATCTGTGACGTCATAATGTTCAGACAACTTGTCGTAAGAACTATAAGGCTGAGTATACTATCCTCAGATAGGGCACGGCTAGTCTTTTTGAAAATTTGAAATAGAGTTTTCAATAATCAGATATTCATGAAACAAATATGTAACAGCTTTCATTCGCCCATTAATAGAGTGTCAAGTTGTTGACCTAATCTCCCGACATACAGATGCTCAGCAGTTGCTAAGACGATCAAATCATCACGCATTGTAAGATCGCCTGACAGGGAATTTCCTTGTTCGGTCATGAAACGAATCGAACGAATGCCCTTAAAACGTGTTCCATTTCGTTCAAGTAATTGTATGTCATCAGAGTATGCAGCAAGTAGATGGTCATTGTACCGAGCGAACTGAGAAAAGGCGATCGTAGGAGCCTCACAAACGAGATCGTCCTCTTGATTAATACGGACGAAACGATAATCGGAGTAGTAGAAGAACCAGACTTCTGTTGATGAACAGACATTCAGAGCATAACAATCATCAATCGGATATTGCCGATTCTTATACTGCACTTCACCTGTATCGTCAAAAGCGACCAGACCGAAAGCACCATTCGAACTCGTGACGGCATCGGCATAGACACCTTCATCAAAATAACTGACCCAAATCCAACCTTGTTCGTCGATTTGCATATTTTGAATCCCGTCGTCTAAACAAAAGCTATTCAGTAACTGACCTTGAGGATCGTAGATAAAGGCGTTTGGCAACCATGTGCCGTCGATATCATCATCACAACGAGAAGCGACGAGTAACAGCCGTCCGTCTGGAAAACGATCAACGAGGGAAAAGTCGATGTCGTTTCTTTCGACGATCGTCGTCTTTCGCCAGTCATCCTTCAGTTGATGAATGGAGAGGATCTGTGTTTCACGAAATTCATCAATCGATTCTTCAACGATTAAAATATGTCCGTCGACAGTGATGCCAGTTGCGACCGGGCTTCCAGAACGATAGGATGCGGTCAAACGACGTAGCGGGAAATGGGCGAGCGGGTATGTGAGCATGGCACGACCTCCTGTCTGTTGTAAAAAGCAGTCCGTCGACAGACAGACTGCTTAATGAGTTAAACCGACCGTTGACGGCGTTTATAGAAGAAATAGACGATAATTAAGGCGACGGCAGCAATCAAAACACCATTCGTATATGGTGCAGCGACTTCCTTGATCGAGCGCCAGTTCGTTCCGAGTGTTTCTCCAAGATAGAGGAACAAGATTGACCATGGAATGATGGCAAGAACCGTGTAGAGCGAAAACTTCGTTTGATCCATTTTCGCAAGACCAGCTGGAATCGAGATGGCATGGCGGACGACAGGAATGAAGCGAGCTCCGAAGATGACACCTTGACCGTATTTCAAGAACCAGCGTTCAGCTAAATCCAGATGATGTTCAGAGATCAGGACATACTTTCCGTACTTCAAGATCAATGGACGACCGCCATAGCGAGCAAACCAATATAAGAACAATTGCGACAACAATCCGCCAATGACGGCGGCGACGACAGCGAGTGGCCAGCTAATCGTTCCTTGAGAAATCATGAATCCGCCGTATGAGAGAACGATTTCGCTCGGTATGATTTCAATCATCAACCCGAGGGCGATACCGAAATATCCGAGATCGGCAAGTGAAAGTAAAATCTGGTTGACGATTTGAGATAACACGAAAGACAACTCCTTTGTAATCAGTACATTCCTTTATTTTAGAGAACCGAAGATCAAATGAAAAGGAAAAAAACGGAGACAATTAAAAAGACGGATCCACCATGATAGCGAATCCGTCTTGTTTTTATAACACGACCGCAGCAATCGTACCGAAGATGAGCAACGGAATATTGTAGTGCAAGAACGTCGGAATGACGGTTTCTCGCATATGATCGTGCTGACCATCGGCATTCAAACCACTCGTAGGTCCAAGCGTCGAGTCTGACGCGGGGCTACCAGCGTCACCAAGAGCACCTGCTGTCCCGATGATCGCAACCGTCGCTTCTAAGCTGAAGCCATACTGGATGCAAAGTGGAACGAAGATCGCAGCGATGATTGGAACAGTTGAGAAACTTGATCCAATGCCCATCGTGACGAGAAGACCGATCAAGAGCATGACGAACGCGGCAACAAGTTGGGAGTCGCCCATCAATGCTTTTGAGTTCTCAACGAGCGGTTCGATATCACCCGTCTCACGCAAGACATTCGAGAATCCGTTCGCTGAGATCATGACAAAACCGATGAATGACATCATCCGCATACCACGCGTGATGACGTCATCTGCTTCACTGAATCGAACGAGACGAAGCAACAAGAAGAGGATGAGTCCCGTCGATGCAGCAAGAATCATTGATTCCGTCTGCAGTTGAACGATCAGTGTCGCGATGACGACGATACCACTTAGAACAAGTTTCGATTTCGTAATGACCGGGATTTCATAGTCGTCCGGGGCGATATCACGAATTTCATACGTCCGCTCTTTCCGGTACGTATACAGACCGATCAAGAGACCGACGACCATTCCGAGTGCTGGAATCGCCATTGCTTCGATGACAGAAACTCCCGTCGTATCAAGACCATTAGCTTTCAGGTTTTTCAGTAAAATCTGATTCAGATAGATGTCTCCGAATCCGATCGGTAAGAACATGTACGGTGTGACGAGACCGAATGTCATGATGATCGCAATTCGACGTCGGTCCATCTTCAACTGAGAAAAAAGACCAAGAAGCGGCGGAATGATGATCGGAATGAAGGCGATGTGAATCGGTAGAGCATTTTGTGAACTGATCGCGAGTAACAGAATCGCGAACAAGATGAATCCTTTTAACTTCTTGACTGATGCGGCACTTGCGTTACCTCGTGAACGTGCGATCAATGCGTGAGCGAGAGCATCCGGTAAGCCCGTTTTCGAGAGGGCGACGGCAAACGCACCAAGCATCGCGTAACTAAGAGCGATTTCGGCTCCGTCGCCAAGACCACCCGCGAACGCTTCGGTTGTTTTCGTTAAATCAAGACCGCCGACGAGACCGCCGGCGAACGCACTGATGACCATCGCGAGCACGATGTGGACGCGGAAGATCGCTAAGATGAATAGTAAAAAGACGGCAAACAATACGGCGTTAATCATTCGGTAAAACCACACTTTCTTTTGTTATCGCTGCACTATACTAAAGTATCTTACAGCCATGTTGAAACACTGTCAAGGATAAAAGTCTGACCTCGTATTAAATGACTTCACGATAGGCTTTCTAGCTTTGTATAAAAGTCTTATTTTTTAATACCTGGAAGCATGAAGGGAAAAGCATATAGATCACTGAAAATGGCTTACACAAAAAAATGTGCCATCCTTCTCCATTACGAGAAAATGGCACATCATCTTTAATTTAAGACGGAGTAGAATATCCCGAATCTATTTGAGTTTCTTCTATAAGAGAGCAATCAGCAATCGACGACGTCGAGTTTACCGGTCCCTGGGTCGATGACGAGTCCATGGACATTCGTACCAGGTGGCAGTAATGGGTGGTTCTTCACGAGGCTGACGGAGTGGGCGACACTCTCCTGAACTGACGTAAAGCCACGTAACCATTGGTTCAAATCAACACCTGATACTTCAAGCGTGTGAAGAATCTGTTGGTCGATACCTCGATCCTTCATTTCGCTGATCATGTGTTTAGGATCAATCGTGCTCATGCCGCAATCGTGGTGACCGATGACAACGACTTCTTCAGCGCCAAGGGCATACAACGCGACGAGAATCGAGCGCATGACGGAACCGAATGGGTGCGATAGGATAGCACCGGCATTTTTGATGATCTTCGCATCCCCGTTTTTTAGGCCGAGTGCGTGTGGAAGAAGTTCTGTTAGGCGGGCATCCATACATGTCAGGATGACGACCTTTTTATCCGGGAACTTATCCGAGACGAACTGCTCATACTGTTTTTCGGCGACGAATCGCTCGTTGAAGGCTAGCATTTCCTGTACAACTGACATTGAAGTGTCCTCCTTTAGTGGTAGCTCTTAATATGTACCCCATATCAGAATACAAGATGATGAAACGGCTATCAAGTCAGGAAAACGCAAGGTGTGACAAATCGCACACATCCATGTACATGAAGCAAAACGATGAAAAAGGAGAATCCGCAATAGATGTAAACGTTACCAAGGATGTGAGGGAATTCACAGGATGGTCATGCACAAAACAGGAAAAAGGAGTTATGATTGATTTGTGAAGGAAAGCACAAACTATTGAAAAACAGCTTGGCATTCCTGACATAATGGTTGGCAAATCAAACTCAGATTCGTTCCACGACAGGGAGGAAACCACTCATGGCTGTGAAAGAAAAAACAAAATCGACGGCAACGCCGGTCGAACAAGCAATTGGACAAATCGTTGAAAAAGGACAACGTGCATTACAGGAGTTATTGACATTCGATCAAGAAAAAATCGATACGATCGTCCGTGATATGGCACTTGCCGGACTTGAACGGCACGTCGAACTTGCTCGTCTCGCAACAGAAGAGACAGGTCGCGGTGTCTTTGAAGATAAGATGATTAAAAATATATTTGCGACAGAATACATCTACAACAGTCTACGTCATGAAAAAACGGTCGGGATTTTAGAAGAAGATGTACAAAACGGCATCACGTATATCGCTGAACCGGTCGGTGTCGTCTGTGGTGTCACACCAGTCACGAACCCGACATCGACGACGATGTTCAAAGCATTGATTGCGATCAAGACCCGCAACCCGATCGTCTTCGCGTTCCACCCGTCGGCACAACGGTGTTCCGTCGAAGCGGCGAAAACACTCCGCGACGCAGCCATCAAAGCAGGGGCACCGAAAGACTGCATTCAATGGGTCGAAGAACCATCACTTGAAGCAACGAAAGTCTTGATGAACCACGAAAACATCGCCATGGTCCTTGCGACAGGTGGAGCAGGAATGGTCAAATCAGCATATTCAACAGGTAAGCCGGCACTCGGTGTTGGACCAGGGAACGTTCCTTGCTACATTGAACAATCTGCAAAAGTCAAACGGGCAGTCAGCGATCTCGTTCTCTCAAAAACGTTTGATAACGGGATGATTTGTGCGTCTGAGCAAGCCGTCATCGTTGACCAAGAAATATATGCAACGGTCCGTGCAGAAATGGAAGCACTCGGTTGTTACTTCTGTACACCGGAAGAAAAACAACGCCTCGAATCACTCGTAATCAAAACCGATACATGTGCCGTCAACGCGGATATCGTCGGGAAACCTGCGACATGGATTGCAGAAAAAGCTGGGATCGATGTTCCGGAAACGACGGTCATGCTCGTCGCGGAACTCGAGCACGTTGGAGCAGCAGAACCACTGTCTCATGAAAAACTCAGTCCCGTACTCGGTGCGTACCGCGTTGCATCCACCGAAGAAGCGTTTTCGATTGCTGAACAGATGCTTGAAATCGGGGGTCTCGGTCATACCGCCGTCATTCATACGACGAACGATGATTTGATGACAGCGTTCGGACTCCGCATGAAAGCCTGCCGGATTCTCGTCAACAGTCCATCTGCTCATGGCGGAATCGGTGATCTTTATAACGAGTTGACACCATCACTAACACTCGGTTGCGGCTCATACGGGAAAAACTCTGTTTCTGAAAACGTGACTGCGAAACATTTACTCAACGTCAAAAAGGTGGCGAGACGACGCGTGAACATGCAATGGTTCAAGGTACCAGAAAAAATCTACTTCGAAAAGAACTCCGTTCAGTACCTCCGGTCAATGACTGACGTCTCACGCGTCATGATTGTCACCGATCCAACGATGGTACAGTTCGGTTATGCCGATAAAGTGATTCAAAACTTGCCACAGTCCGTCAGTTACCGAATCTTCGACCAAGTCGAACCAGATCCATCGGTGACGACTGTTCAGACAGGTGCCCAAGCCATGCGTGACTTCAAACCCGACTTGATCATCGCTCTTGGTGGTGGGTCAGCGATGGATGCTGCAAAAGGAATGTGGCTCTTCTATGAACAGCCGAACGAAACGTTCTCAAACTTGCGTCAAAAATTCCTGGATATCCGTAAGCGTGCCTACAAATTCCCGACACTCGGTCGTCAAGCGAAGTTCGTCGCGATTCCGACGACATCGGGTACGGGTTCAGAAGTGACACCGTTCACCGTCATCACGGATAAAGAGAAAAACGTCAAATACCCGATTGCTGACTATGCCTTGACACCCGACGTCGCGATCGTTGATCCGGAATTCGTCATGACTGTACCGGCTTCGATTACTGCTGATACCGGAATGGATGTCTTGACACACGCAACAGAAGCATACGTATCGGTCCTTGCGAACGACTACACGGATGGACTGGCACTTAAAGCAATCAAGATGATCTTTGACTACTTGCCACGAGCGTACGAGAACGGATCTGACGCAGAAGCTCGGGAAAAAGTGCACAATGCGTCAACGATGGCAGGGATGGCTTTCGCGAACGCCTTCCTCGGAATCAACCACTCGATCGCGCACAAAATCGGTGGGGAATTCCACACACCACACGGACGGACGAACGCGATCCTGATGCCACACGTCATTCGTTATAATGCGTCACGCCCAACGAAACTGGCAGCATTCCCAAAATACGAATCATTCGTCGCCGATGAACGGTATGCCGACATCGCACGTTACCTCGGTCTTCCGGCAGCAACGACAGAACAAGGGGTCGAATCACTTATTCAAGCCGTTGCTGATCTTGGACAACGTCTCAACATCAAGATGTCATTCAAGGCACAAGGCATTCAAAAAGCAGACTTCGAGGCAAAACTCGAAAAGATGGCAGTCGATGCCTTCGAAGATCAATGTACGACAGCGAATCCGAAGATGCCGCTTGTCGCTGAGTTACGGACGATCATGGAACAAGCATACGAAGGCATCTAAATAGAGAAAAAAATACTATGGCAAAAGATCGTTCAACCGGCTTCTCACTCTGAGAGGTCGGTTTTTATTTTGGAAATCAGTGGAGACAGTCAGAGAAAAAGTGGGATATAATGGCTGTTGAATGAATTTGATGTTTTTGGTTTCGTTGTAGCAGGAATATTCAAACATCAGACATAAAAAGGAGGAAATGGGATGGAGTCAAGGCAAGAAAGGAAACAACGACGGTTTTCCGTCTGGGACGTCCTGTATGGCGTCCTCATCGGTCTCATCTTTTTCGGTGTCATCTACGGTGTGATGGCATTTTTGACTTCACAAATCACCTCATCCTCAGACTATCAGGATCTCGTGAAGCAGATGCAACAGGCGGATATCACATGGGAAGAGACAGACATCACTGTTTCGTTGATGCTTTTGTTCGTCGGTGGGCTGTCGATCACGATGCCGAGCGCAGTCCGAGAAGGGATCATCAATCAGGTGCTGGATGCAAGTTCTGCCGGCGACGTCTTATCGTTGTTTGGGATTGACTTAAGACAAGTCCTCGCGCCATTGACGTTCGATGTCTCTTACGGCACGTTGCTTTATTCTGTTTTTGGTATCGGATTGATCGTCCTGTTATTTTTAGTGTTACGGATTAAGGCAAGTCGGCTTGGGTGGACGATTCGATCGGTCAGTTTCTTTTTAACGGTCGGCATCATCTGGTTTGTTCTTGCCGGACGCGGAAACAGTGTCCCATTCCTTGCGTTACAAGACGGCTATGCGATGAGCGGGATCTTACCACTTCTCGTCGTCAGTCTGCTTGGTTGGATGGCGTTTTTCCCGCAAAAGTTATCCGGTCTGACAGCTGCCGGACGTGCCAGCTTGCTGATTTTGATGTTCGCGAGTACGCTCCAACTTGTCTTTACGGTGCAGGACGAAGCGGAGTATGACGGTGATTCCTCACTACGAACGGCATTGACCGTTGCGAGTCTGAACGCCGGAAGTGGAGGGATGTATGACTGGATTCATGGTGGACAAGTCGTGTATCAAGCAGACGTCCTTGGAGCGAATGCGGAAATCCCGGTCTCGATGCTAAACGGGGAGACTTCAACGGAACAGCTCAATGACTCGATTCAGAAAGTTGTCGATGGGATTGATACGAATCGGGTGACGGAACAATTGCTGACGTTAATCGGTGGAGAACGTCCTGATTTATCAGCGACACAATTGAAGCTTGATCCTGTTGATTTCGGTGTCGCACGACAGACGATCCAAGCAATTGATGCTGAATCGGCCGGAACGACGGCACCAAACATCTCAAGTGAGAGTGCGTATTGGGTGTTGTTACTCGTGACATTTGTGATTTACTTCGTCTGTAGTATCCGGAGTTTCAAGTCGATCATCGACCCATTCATTTTTGCGATCGCGATCGGTGTCATCAGCTTCATCGTCAGTCAAGCTTCATATGTTCAGTTCGCGATGAAGTGGCGGAGTGACGTCTTATTCGAGTTCGCTCAACAGACGGCAGGATGGACGGTGCTTTTCGCAACAGGACTTGCGTTACTTGGTGGAATTCTTGGTTATGTCGTCCGGCGGAAGCCCGACAAAACGGTTTAAGAGACGTGGAGTGATGAAGCTCTTCCACTAGGAGATCTGCCATGAATGGAGACGACGAACGTTATTGTCATTCTCGCTTTCCACAGGCGGGAGGTAAGCCGCGGTATCCTAAACTACGTTTCGTCTACCGGGTCTCACCTGACCCTGACGAAAGCGAAAAACGTGCTTTCTTTTCCTGTAGGAGTTGAGAATGAACAATTACGTTCTACATCAATTATAAACGATACGTTTTCAGGTTCATGTCCTGAAATGTATCGTTTTTTTTATTGAACCTGATTTGTAAAGGTAAAATCAACAATGTAAAGCCAGTATTTGGAATTGGTTAAGTAGGTTAAATAAGACGGATGTCCGACCTATTTGAAAGGACTATTAGCTATAATCGAACCATGCTAAATTAATGAAGCAGTTAAAACTTCCTGGGGGGAAATACATATGAAAAAAGCTACAAAACTTGTCATCGCATCGACATTGATCGCACCGATGCTCGTACCAGTCGTTCAAGTCAAGACACTTGCTGCCGACAACAGTGTCGTCAAGTTACGCTTCTTAGAAACAACGGATTTACATACGAACTCAATGAACTACGATTATTTCAAGGATGCGCAGGACGAGACGATCGGTCTCGTCAAAGCGGCTACAGTCATCAAACAGCAACAAACGGAAGTGGGCGCGACGAACAGCTTCTTGTTTGATAACGGAGATACTCTTCAAGGAACGCCGTTTGGTGATTACGTCAAGAATCAGTATGACAAAGGAAACAAAGGCAAACATCCGATGTACGAATTGATGGAATACCTCGGTTATGATGCAGTCACGCTTGGAAACCATGAATTCAACTTCGGTCTTGATTTCCTCAAGTCAGCGATGAGTGCTTCGAGCGGTTCAATCAAGTTCGTCAACTCGAACGTATTGGATGCAGTCACGAAAAAGCCAATCGTCGCGGACTACAACAAAGATGGAAAAGACTATCAAATCATCGAACGTCAAGTCAAGGACCAGAACGGTGACATGAAAACAGTCAAAGTGGGTGTGTTCGGAGTCGTCACGCCACAAATCATGGCATGGGATGCGGGGAACCTGACGGGGAAAGTCACGGCTGAAGATATCATCCCGACTGCTAAAGCAACAGCGAAGAAATTAAAAGATGCTGGCGCAGATGTCGTCGTGGCACTCGCACATACAGGTATCGGGGATACGACGGATCAAAAAGATGGTGATGAGAACGTTGGCTACGCGTTGACGAAAGTCGCAGACATCGATGTCTTGATGACCGGTCACCAGCACGGCAAATTCCCGGCAGCTGATTCGGCGTTTAATAAACTACCAAACGTTGATGCAACGAACGGCTTGATCAATGGCAAGCCGGTCGTCATGGCGAACACGCAAGGGAAGAACGTCGGTGTCATCGATCTTCAATTGAAGCAAGTTGACGGGAAATGGGTCGTTGATACATCTGGCGCTAAATTAGCGGACGTGACGAAAGACACGACAGCAGATGCAGGTGCCGTCAAGTTGATCGAAAAATCGCATGAAGGAACACTCGCATATATTCGTCAAGAAGTCGGTACGATCAATGATGATATCCAGAGCTTCTTTGCCCTCGCGCAAGACGATGATTCGGTTCAGTTCGTGACGAACGCTCAAAAATGGTATGTCGAGAAACAACTCAAAGAAAATGCGGATCTTGCGAAATATAAAGATCTCCCGTTGTTATCTGCAGGTGCACCATTCAAAACAGGTGGTCGTAACCAAGTCAACGCATCCGATTACACATTGATCAAAAAGGGACCGATCGCACTGAAGAACGTTGCCGATCTCTATGTTTATCCGAATACACTCGAAGTCGTCAAAGTAACAGGTGCTGACGTCAAAGATTGGCTCGAGATGTCTGCCGGTCAATTCAACCAAGTTGGTGGTGAGCAGACAGAGTTGTTGAACAAAGATTTCCGGAGCTACAACTTCGATATCCTCGACGGATTGACATATGAAATCGACATCACGAAACCGGCAAAATTTGATTATAACGGTGGTGTCGCCAATAAAGAAGCAAGTCGTGTTCAAAACATCAAATATAAAGGCAAAGCGATCACAGACGATCAAGAATTCCTCGTTGCGACGAACAACTATCGCGCTGGTAGTGCGACGTTCCCAGGTCTTGGCGGCGGAAAGAACATCGTCTACAAATCGGCTTACGAAACACGTAACGTCATCTCGGACTTCATCAAAGCGAAACAACCGGTTGATTACAAAGCGGACGATAACTGGTCACTCGTTGCAAGCAAACCGATGACGGTCAGCTTTGATTCAGCGGTTGCAGCTGCACCGTACGTTAAGCGGTATGAAGGTATCACAAACACAGGTGAAACACGTCCAGGTGAGACAGGTACGTTCCTTAAATTCAACATGAATGTGCCGATGAAAGACTTCACGGTCTCGGCAAAAGCAGTTAAACCAGGTGCGAAAGTCGTCATAGGTCAAGCCGTTCCGGGCGCAAAAGTCACGGTCAAACTCGGTGATAAAGTCCTTGGAACAGCAACAGCAAACGAAGCGGGTCAATATGAAGTCGTGACACGTCCGCTCAAATTGCGTGACAAGTTGACAATCGTCTCAGAACTCAGCTTCATGAAAACAGAAACGAACGTGACGGTCGGAACAGGTGTCGTTGCGACACCGGCAATCGATAAAAAATCAGCAGTTTACGGATCAACTATCCTCCGCGGTAAAGCAACGGAAGGTCTTGACGTCACCCTCTACAAAGGATCAACGAAGATTGCGAAAGCGAAAACGACGGCAAGCGGCTTCAAAATCGCGGTCAAGAACGGTCTAACGACAGGAACATACACAGTCAAGTCGACAGACATCTCGAACAAAATCATGAAAAAAGCGTCGTTTACAATCAAGAACACATACCCGGTTAAAAAATGGTCAGGCAAAAAGACGTTGACAGGTAAAGTCGAAAAACGTCAAATCGTCCGTCTCTACCAAAAAACAGCGTCTGGTTACCAATTGATCGCCCAAGACGTGGCGGACCAGCACGGGAACTACGTTCTGAAGATGCGTCAGGCATTGACGAACGGCTCATATAAACTCAACATCTATACAGCGAAGGATCATCTTGATCAATCACGCTACTTCATCACGAAGTAATATGAAAAACGGATGTCTGCATATGCAGGCATCCGTTTTTATTTGATTAGATATGCGCGTTGCGAAAGTAGAAACAGTTTAATGCGTTCGTACATGATTGCTTGTTCGACCGTCAATTGATTCGTCGCATGCGACATGTAGAGTCGTGACTTTACTGTAAATACATCGTCCGTAATGAAGGGAAGCCCCATCTCGCGACAGACGGAAACAGGAACAAAGCTGTAATACCGTTGCTGGCGTAAGGCGAGCTGAAGTGAGACGTCATCGATGTAGTGCGTGGTATCGGCATAGATATTCAGTTCCGCCATCTTCAATTGGATGAAGCGGTTGTAGTCCTTATTGTGGGACGGGAACAAAAAGGCAGTTTCGGTTTCATCCGCATAGAGCATCTTAATTGCTTCTTTCTCTGAATAAGAAGCTGGATACGTGATGACAATATCTTCTTCCACGATCGGTTCACTCGTAATGAGCGGATGTTTGAGTTCCATGAAGCTGATTGAGAAATGGAATTCTTGATGAAGGAGACCGCTCAGGATTTCACGGTTCGAGAGGATGTCCGAGTTGAACAATGGAGCAGTTTGTGGAAGAAGAAACTCCCGTAGAATCAATTGGATGAAGCGACCATGTGAACTGGCAAGACTGAGTGGTGTTTCCGTTGATGCATCGTTTCGTACCATTCGTTCCTGAACACGTGTCAACTCGTGTTCGATTTTTTCGACAGACTGAAGTAACAGTCGACCATTTTCAGTCAAACTGATCGTTCTGCCTTTTCGATGAAATAATATCGTGTTCAATTCACGCTCGAGTTTCTTGATCGTCGCACTAAGGGCAGGTTGGCTGATGAATAATCGTTCGGCAGCACGCGTCACGTTCAATTCCTCAGCGACGTGACGAAAATAATTTAAATGTAAGAGCTCCATGAGATCCTCCTGACATAACCTATAGGTTATCAAAATATATAATTATATATATTTCTGTTTATGATGAAACTAGTATACCGTATATTCCAGAGGTGATAGAAATGAAAATCGGAATTTACGGAGCAGGATCCCTTGGAACCATCATGGGAGCTTATCTAAGTCAACAGTATGCGGATGTCGATTTGATTGATACGAACCGCGCACATATCGAGGCGCTGAACACAACAGGGGCACACGTCATTGGTCCGGATTTAACGCAAGCTGTTCATGCCATTCATCCGGATGACATCACAGAGACGTACGATATCATATTATTGCTGACGAAGCAGGTCTACAATGAACCGATCCTCGCGAAAGTGCGGACGATCTTGAAGGAAGACGGCATTCTCGTCTCCTTGCAAAACGGTGTACCGGAAGAGTTCATTCAACAACAGATTCCAAGCGAACGTATCATTGCGGGATCCGTCGAGTTCGGAGCGACATACGTCGGACCAGGTGAGTCACGCCTGACATCAGATTACGAACATTTCAAGACGTATGCGATGCAAATCGGTGAACTGGACGGGAAGAAGACGGATCGGATCGTCCAACTGAAGGAAATCCTTGATCACATCGGTGGGACAGAAATCTCTGATAATCTACCAGGAACGAAATGGTCAAAACTCGTCATCAATAGTACGTTCAGTGGTTTATCCGCTGCGTGTAACGGTACGTACGGCGACGTTCTCGATCATCCTATCTTGTTACGGGCAGCAATCCATACAATGCAGGAAGTTGTTGAGGTCGGTCACGCCCACGGCATCACATTCGCAATGATGAGTACGTTTGAGCCGGCAGCCTATGCGACATTAGACGATATCGATGAAAAATTGATCACTGTACCACGATTGATGCACGGATCACGCGACTTAGAAGCGAGTATGTTGCAGGATTTACAAAAAGGACAACCGACTGAAATTCGTTTCATCAATGGGATCGTCACGATGTACGGCAAGACGTACGATATCGCAACACCGTTCAACTCACTCATTCAAGAAATCGTAGAAGAAGCGCAAGCAGCGAAGACAGTTCCTGATTTTGAAACAAGTGTCGCACGCTTTGAAACATTATTGAATGCGTAAAGGAGGAATTCAGATGAGACAAGAAGATGTAAAAAATGTCGTCGCGACGCCGATCAATGCGCCGGTCTTTCCGGCAGTCGATATCTTCTTTCGGAATCGGGAATACTTGAACATCATCTATGAGACGGACATCGAAGCGTTACAAGCAGTCGTACCGGAACCGCTTGAGGTGCTGAGCAATCAGATCAAGTTCGAGATCATCAATATGCCAGATAGCACAGGTCTTGGGAGTTATCTTGAGTGCGGGCAAGTCATTCCGGTTCGGTATCAAGGGGAAATCGGTGAGTTCTACCTATCGATGTATGTCAACAATCAGCCGGCGATCGCCTCTGGTCGAGAAGTAGCTGCTTTTCCGAAGAAGTATGGTTCACCCCGATTGTATCTCGACAATGATGTACTCGTTGGAACGCTTGACTATCATTCGCTCCGCGTAGCACAAGCGACGATGGGATACAAATACGTTCCGATGGCAGTCGAAGAGGCACAGTCAATTGTCGGTGCGCCGCAGTTCATGCTCAAACAACATCGCGGTTATCAAGGCGAGTTGATCATCTCTGAACTGACACGCAGTCAAATCACGGATCTTGAGATTAAAGAAGCATATCGTGGACCGGCTCGGCTTCAATTGTTTGAACATGTCATGGCACCACTCGCTGACTTCCCTGTTCGAAAGGTCGTCGATGCTCAGCATATCATCGCTGATCTCCGACTCGGTGGACCTGCGAAACTGTTTGATTATCTAAAGGACTAACACTTCTCTAACATCATATGTAGCAAAACGACCTCCAAAACGGATGGTCGTTTTGTTTTACCCTAAAAACTGGCATACTGAGATGAGAGGGGGAGACGATCATGCGACAAGTCATTGTGTTACCGTATCAATCAGAATGGGCGAGTGAATACGAGCGAGAAGCGGACCGATTACGGGAGGTGTTCGGAGTACGTCTTAAGCAAATCCATCATATGGGAAGTACATCAGTTCCAGGACTCGCGGCAAAACCGATCATCGATATCCTGCCTGTTGTCGATGCGCTCGAGGGAATCGAGCAGTTTGATGAACCGATGGAAGCACTCGGTTACGAAGCGAAGGGTGAATTCGGCATGCCGGGACGCCGCTATTACCGAAAAGGCGGCGACGAACGGACGCATCACATCCATCTCTATGCGGCGGGAAATCCAGAAATCATGCGTCATCTCGTCTTCCGGGATTACTTACGTACCCATCCAGAAGAAGCCGCTGCTTACGGAGCATTAAAGGAACAATTAGCGACAACATATCCGCTCGATATCGAAGCCTATATCGCCGGCAAGGATGCGTTCGTCAAGGAACTCGAACTCCGCGCAATTGCTTGGGGGAACGCGCATGACTGACTGGGAACGTGCTCTCATTCGCCATGTCAGTATTGGTGTAAAGACGTCGAAAGTCTTGTTTGAGAAGATCGAAGCAAAGGACTGGAACGCGCAACCGATCCCCGGGAAGCGGACCGTCGGTGAAGTCGCCGTCCATCTTGCTGTATTGCTTGAAGCCGATTTAATGCTCGCAGAAGGAGCAACGGCAGAAGCGATGCAGGCATTTTATGCGGAACCGGTCATGTGCAATCAGTTATCAGAGCGAATCAATCAAGCCTTTCGGGTCTATCAAGAAAAAGTCACAATCGGATTTTTGACGCGTCCGACGTACTGGGGAGTTACCGACTCGATGAACGGCTGGGCGATCGAAGCAGCCGTGCATCTCTATCATCATCGATCCCAGTTATTTGATTACTTGAACATCCTTGGGTACGAACTAGAGATCTCGTTATTTGAATGAATGGAAGTAGGGATAGTGTATGGAATATATCGTCGAAACATCAGCCGGTCGATTTGATACCCGGTTGACGGGAAGTGGGGACGTCACATTCGTCCTCGATCACGGGATGATGTCGAATCGGCATCAGTGGGGTTGGCTCCGAACTGAATTATTGAAACGGGGGCGGGTCTTTGAATATTCGCGTCTCGGTTATGGGCGGTCGAGTCGTGGCAAAAACAAACGACTCTTTACACATCAAGCGGATGAGTTGGCAGATGTTTTACGGATACTTCAAGTCGAAGGACCCTATGTCTTCATCGGTCACTCGCTCGGAGCTTATATCTCGCTTGCAAGTGGACGCCTGTTTGCAGACGAGACACGCGGCATCGTCTTGCTTGATCCGTCGCACCCGGATGTCGATGCGGCATTGCCGAACTGGTACGAACGAACACAAGAGGAGTGGAATCGATTCCTCTATTTCCTTAGTCACGTCCGACCGATCGCCTGGATGATTCCTGATCGTCTCGGCAAAAAGATGTTCAGTGTCTTACCGGAAGCCGATCAATTACCGATGTGGCAGCATTTTGCGGCACCTGGGCATTGGCAGGGAACGCTCGATGAATGGCGAACGGTCGAGGAGAACAATCAGATGATTCTTTCGTTGATCGAAGACGTGACGCAGCCGGTCCTCGTCCTGTCCGCTTCGAACTGGGCGGGTGGTATGCCAGAAAGTTGGTTGAACCCGGCATTGACCGAACAAATCAATGCGGCTCACGCTGCGTTCGCTGACAGTTTACCGAACGGAATGTATCATGTGATTGCAGATACGAATCATTACACGATCGCCGGATTTTCTCACGAGGCAGCGGAGCGGATCACGGATTTGATTGGCTCGACATGGGATTTACCGATTCAAAGTCAGTAGTAAGGTTACGCTTTTTCGTTTAGCTCGAATCGTTTTCCTGGGACAAGCATCGCGCCGGTACACTTCGTTGCAGGGTCGCTCCTGCTTGTATTTCCCTAAAAAGAAATTCCGAGCGGAAAAAAGTTTCTTTTCTTGTGCTTCGGAATATCTGACGGAGCTGACTCTAAAGCCAGTATCTACAAAGAATGACGAATGACGCGTCACACGCCACT
>NZ_DJTL01000027.1:0-86097 GCF_002439205.1 Exiguobacterium sp. UBA6309
CTTATCTTTTAACAAAAAGAATGACGCGTCACACGCCACTCCTACAGGAAAAAGCGCATTATGCGCTGTCAGAGACAAACAAGACCCGCTTTCCTGCTTGAATGAAGCAGAAAAACTGGCTTGTGTCTCGCCTGAGGAAAGGGCGTGAAAAGGTGTGTCATTTTTTGAGTCAGTTCATTTGTCTACAATCTGAAAGGATTTCTCTTCGATGGAATCCTTTTTTTGTTGCATACGAAAAAATATAGTACGCTTACATAGGAAAAGGCGGAGAAAAAGTTGATTCGTTGTATACTGATCGATGCGGATGACACAATCATTTTGACCGATGATGTAAGTCGGATACAGGAGTCGGGCATCAAACGTTATTTCGTTGATTTCGATCAACCGACAGACGCAGAGAAGCAAAAATTGATTGAGGTTTTTGATTTTCATCCACTGGCGATTGAAGACTGTTTTCATTATTTACAACGTCCGAAGCTCGAGTACTATGCGGATCATAGTTTTTTTGTCCTTCATGCACTTGATGAAGGAACGTTGATGAGTCGAGAGATCAATTTGTTCGCAAGTGATCGGCATCTTGTTAGCTACCATGAGCAATCCTCGCCGGAAATTGACGTCGTGTTTGAACAATACAGTCATTGCCTACACACACAAGAAACGGTCGATCTCGTACATAAAATCATGGATAAGATCGTCGACGGTTATTTTCCGATCGTCCATGCGACAGAAGATGAATTGTTTGCGCTTGAGGAACGCTATCGATCACGCGGAAACGATCGTCGGTTGATGGAAGAAATTTTCGAACTAAGAGCGCAGTTACTTCGAATCTCACGGACGGTCATGCCGATGCGGGACTTATTGTATCGGGTCGTCGAATCGAAGCGGTTATCGATTCATCCGAAGAAGCAAGCATTCTTTCGCGATTTGTATGATCATTTACTAAAGTTATCCGAAATGATTGAATACAACCGATTGATGACATCTGAGTTTCGGGATAACTTCATTTCCCTCAACTCGTACCGGATGAATAGCATCATGAAGACGTTAACGATCTTTACGACGATTTTCATGCCGTTGACGTTCATCGCTGGTATATATGGCATGAATTTTGAACATATGCCAGAACTGACCACCCGGTATGGTTATTTCGTGACGTTAGGGGCAATGGGACTCCTTGCTTTAGGGATGATTCTGTTCTTCAAAAAAAATCGTTGGTTTGATGAATAAGGAGAGATGTAAGTGGATATTCGACAGTTACTTTTTTTTACGACAATTGTCGAGCAAGGCTATAACTTAACGCGTGCTTCGAAACACTTGTCGATTTCGCAACCGGCGCTTAGTCAGATGATTCGCGACTTCGAACAGCTGGAGCAAGTGGAATTATTCATTCGAAAGCACGGACGGTTGACAGGGTTATCGGAAACGGGACGCCAATTGTATGAAGATGCGAAGATCGTTCTGACACGTCATCAAGCATTGATGGGGCATCTGCGCGAACGCTCAAACGTCGTCCGAGGGAAAGTCCGTCTCGGAATCCCGCCTGTCATTCTCCCTGTTTTATTTTCACAGTTAATCCCGAAGTTTATGGCGGAACATCCTGGGATTGAACTCGAAATCATCGAAGAAGGGGCGTTTGAACTCAAACGTCGACTGTTACTTGAAGAACTCGATTTGGCCATTTTGATCGAACCAGGTGAATCCTATGGCATTGAACGTTTTCGATTGATTGAAGATGAAGTCGTCGTTGCCGTTCGCCCAAATCATCCGTTTCAAGCAAAAGAAGCTCTATCTTATAGTGATATCGGAAATGAACCACTCGTCATCTTAAATGATCGATTCATGTTACATCATCAAATACTATCGGAGTTTCGCAAAGTGCAGCAAGAACCGAATATCTTCTTCATGTCTGGTGCATGGGACTTGTTGATCGGGATGGTTCAAGAACTCGACGTCATCTCGATCCTACCGGAACCGATTCTGCGGTTTCATCATGCGGATGACATTAAGATCATCCCGTTCGAGCCGCCGATGTTATGGGATGTCTCG
This sequence comes from Exiguobacterium sp. UBA6309, assembly GCF_002439205.1. Classification (NCBI taxonomy): domain Bacteria; kingdom Bacillati; phylum Bacillota; class Bacilli; order Caryophanales; genus Exiguobacterium; species Exiguobacterium sp. UBA6309. The sequence continues at coordinate 2,047 of NZ_DJTL01000027.1, forward strand.
TTGAACCGACTTGTCGGGACAGAATTACGCCCAGTCGTCCGGCACGTCCATCAATACATCGTCCACTATTTTCAATCGTTCTGGCCAACGCCTGTGCGGTGAAGAAAATACAAAAGACCGGAACGCGTCGCGCTCCGGTCTTTTGTATGGATTGATCATGTTTCATGACGTGACGTGCTGCGTCAGATTGCGAATTTTTGCGGCAGCTTGTTTATAAGGTGTCAGTGTCTCTTGTGCCTGTAACGTCGCACGTTCACTCTCGAGTTGTTCGAGTGCTTGGCGTAACAGGTACTCTGAAAGGGATGTTAAAGAGACATCTAGATGTGCCGTCGCGACTGTCAGCAAACGCTCTTCTTGAGCAGTAGTGTATGCGAGTGCTTCTTGTTTAGTTAACGTCGCCAGTTCTTCCTTCAGTTGTTCTTTCTCATTCTTCTCAAAGAAGGCTTTCGCATTCCGGAAGTGGCGTTTGACACCAATATAAGGGGTTGCATCCTCGAAGGGTCCGTCGAACGTCATTTCGTTCAACCGAGAGACCGTGACAGGCGCCAGCTGGAAGGATTCGTTCCATTGCTCAAGCAACTGTTGCTCCTCTTGCTGACGACGGACTAAGGCCGCTTCAAGCCATTGGTCGATGCGGAAATGCGTGACCCGGAGCTCCTGCTCAAAGTCGAACCGGAGGAATGTCAACAGTTCCGTCAAGGCCTCCTGTAGTGCTACTCCTTTACTCGTCTGAGCAAAACGAACGGGATTATAGGCTTCTTTGAAGAAGTCAGGGAAACGGTAATAAATGCGTTGTACGACATGGTGCAACAGCTCATGGATCTCTGCTTTGAGTGCAGGTTCGATCAAAGCGGCGCGATTGTCTTCGAAACGATCCGTGACCTGCTGTTCTAAAGCAGACAGTTCAGCCAACCGTTCTTCTTTTCGCAACAGATTCGCTTCAGTCGCAGCGATAAATCGTTCGAGTCGCTGGACGGTCTTTTCCGTCTGCTCAGACAACGATACTTTGGCGAGACCGGTCAGATCCTCAGCTAGGAAGTGATGGAATGCCTCCTCGAATTCAGGTAAACCGGAAGTTGAATCCGATCGCTCTTGTTGCTTTTCCGTGAGACCTTGTAAGCTCGAGACTCCATACAGTCGGGGCGACCGAATCCCGAAGCGTTGCAGTTCCGTAGCGACATAGTTCAAGACATCTTGACGTTCGCTTTCTGAAGCAGCGAGATCAATCGCATTGACGAGGAAGAACATCTTATCGAGTTCGAACGCATCTTTGACACGACCGAGTTGAATCAAGAATTCACGGTCAGCGCGAGCAAAGGCATGATTGAAGTACGTGACGAACAAGATTGCATCCGCATTTTTGATGTAATCGAAGGCGACATCGGTATGACGGGCATTGATTGAATCCGCTCCTGGTGTATCAACGAGTGTCACGCCGAGACGAGTTAAGGGACTATCATAATAGAAGTCGATGACATCGACGAAACAGCTTCGTTCTTCCTGTGCGACATATTGTTTAAAAGCTTCTTGATCGACCGTCTGGACGGTACCGATGAATGATTGAACGGTTGGGAATCCTGTCAAGAAGGCACGCAAGAACGGATCCGTCAGCGATGCGGCACGTGGTAAGAGCGTATCGTATGCCTGTTTCGTTGACTCGAACGTCATCGTTGCGACCATCGCTTCATTTAAGTCTTCAAGCATCGCTGCTTCCGACTTGAATGTGACTTCTGCCACGCCGTGCGGGTGTGTAGTGTCAACGGGATGAATCCGGTTGATGGACGCGGTCGTTGGGTTCGGAGAGACGGGTAGTACCTTCTCTCCGAGCAAAGCGTTGCAAAACGATGATTTTCCGGCACTGAAGGCACCGAATAAGGCAATCGTGAACGATTGGTGTGTCAGTCGATCCAATTTGTCATTTAAATAAGCGACGGCTTCTTCAAAGCCCTGTAGACCATCCATCTGCTGACGGATTCGAGCGACGTCTTCCGGTGCATAACGGACGGCTTGTTGCTCACTGATCGTCGTCGCAATTTCAAACGCAGTAGTTTCTGTCACCGATTCATACCCGGTAAAGGAGACGATTGCCGCTTCTTGCTGAATCAATTGCTCCTCCCAGATTGAAACTTGCGTCCGAGCCTGTTCGAGTTGTTGGTCGGATGGACTAGCAACGCCATGCTCATATCGTTCGAGTGCTACGGTAGCTTGTTGCCATGCTTGAACGCTATTCCATTTATGCTGTAGTGACGTCTGTTGCTGCAATAGCTCAGATTGCTCTTTCGGGAAAGTTGTCGTCAATTCTTGACGAATAAGCTCACGCCATGCATTCGTTTGCTTGACGAACCAAGCTTGTGTCTGTTCGGCGACACGATTCGTGAACTGGAGCACCGATTCACCCGTGATCGTAATGCCAGTCGGCAGGGCACTCTCGAGTACGGAAAGCGGCGGGGCGAGTGAAAGCTGATCGATCGCGACGATATGCATATCCTGCAGGAGACCAAGGTCGCGTAACGATTGTTTCATCAAGTTACGTAAATGGAGCGAAATCTCGGAAGCGGTCACCGTCTGATAGGCACGCAACACATCTTGTGCAATCTCTGCTTGAGCCGCTTCCGTTTTTTTTGTACTTCGGAACAATCCGACCTTGAAGTCGCGTTGGCGTGACTCGAGGAAACGGCGCATCTTCTCGCGTAATTCGAACGGCATCAATGTCGCATTTTTCAATAGTTGATCTCGATGCAACGAAAACGTCTGTACCCAGCGGTCCGGCTGACGTGCTTCTAATTGTTGCGAAACGTGGGCTAATTCGGTTTCGATCGTCTCTGGATCACGTCGTTCAGCGTCATTCAATTGTTCAGCCATCGTCTCGTGGGCTTCTGAGACGAGACGTGTGAGATAACGTGTATGCTCTTGATGAAGACTTTCAAGCGTTAAAGCGGCAGAAGCCAACAACTTCGGTTGAGCATCACGAATGCTTTGTTTGACGAGCTGTTCGACTTCCATGAAATCGTTATACGGATGATCGGGTTTCCGCAGGCTCGTAAAGAAGATCCCTTTCGGCGCGACACCATGTTCAGCGAAAGATGCATGGACCGAGCGGCGGAAGGCGTCGAATGATAGTTCATCTTCACGATGTTTATCGATTTGATTGACGATTAAATATAGTTCCGGTACGGCAGCTTGTAATTCATTCGTCACCATGAAGTTCAATTCAGATTGAACATGATTGTAGTCCATGACGTAAAACAAGATGTCAGCCAAGTGAAGGGCGGATTCCGTTGATACACGGTGGGCATCATCGACCGAGTCGACGCCTGGTGTATCCATCAAGACGAGACCAGGAGGCAGATCGGACGCAGCATGCGTCAAATCGATTTGACGGACATCACCACTCTTCCCAAGTGTTTTAAGATGCTCCTCTTGCTCTGTTGCTGTCAGACGAACAGACGGCTGTTCATGAAAGTGAACGATCGCTGAATCAGTGTCCCCTTGTTGAAGTGTCACGATGTTCGCACTCGTCGGAATCGGACTTGTCGGTAAGACCGATTCACCCGTCAAGGCGTTGATTATGCTTGACTTTCCAGCCGAGAAATGACCAGCGAAAGCAATCGTGAACTCTCGTTTCAATAGTTTAATAGCGAATTTATCTAGTTTATCTAAACGGAGTTGATCCGTTGAAGGTTGAATCAACGTGGCGAGTGAAGCTGTCGCTTCGAGTTGGTTCGATAATCGTTCCTCAAATGAGCGCATGCAATGAAACCCCTTTCTTTCAGTCATCGTTCAGTGTATCACGATTTTTTTAGTTTCGTCATCCTTCTGCAAGCGACAAAAAACGATCCGCCAAGGAAGAGGCGGATCGTTTTAATCGGGATCAAGATGACGGAACGATTTCGTCTGCGTGTGTTGATTCTTGTTCCGTCGAATGAATTCGACGCAATAAGTGTAATTTAAAGAGATACATGACGAGCAAGTGAACGTTCGCCTGCGTCACCTTATAGAGTATCCACGGTAAAGCAGGGACGAATTCGTGAATGGCAATGATACATTCCTGTGTACCGGGAATTTGCCGAAATTCAATCCGACCCCGGCTATCTTCCTCGACTTTTGCGAACAGTCCGCCGGTAATCCGGTATGTCGCCATTTGTCGATCACGAACCGATTCCTTCGTCAATTCAAGTAGGGGTTGTTCGTAAAATGGAATGTTTATTCCAACGACTTGATCTTTCATAGTTGATGATAGGAAAGGACGCGCAAACGAAGATAACCAATCCATGTAATCGTCAGCTGCCCAGTCGGCATCGCGATCCTTCGGCAAAAGAACACGTTGAACTGAACGAACGTCAAGGGCGTCTGGTGTTGAAGACGACGAAGAAGAAGAACCTTCTTTTTCTTCCTCCTCTTTTAGCGCATCACGGACCGATTGTTCGAATGTAATTTTTCCGTCACTGATCCCTGGAACCATTTTTTCTGGATCTGCAACCATCTCATGAACCATGCTTTCAACGAGTGGATAGACGGTTTCTTTTGGTTCTCCAGACACGAGCGTCACCCAAAGTCGAGATAATTTAACGGTCAATAAAGGAATATCGATGGTCGGTTGTCGTTTTCCCATGATGTCAGCAGTTCGAAGGATCATCTCTTTATAGGTCATCGCTTCCGGTCCACCGATATCGATTGCCCGGTCTTTAACATCATCGCGATCGACACTTTCACCAAGTGCATGAATGACATCCGGTAAAGCGACGGGGTGTGTCTTGTTACGTGTCCATCGTGGGAGTGCCATGACGGGGAGGCGTTTGACGAGCTTCGATAAGATTGGGAAAGATGAGCCTTTTGGACCGACAATCAATGCGGCACGGATCGTCGTCACCGGTGTGCCATAAGCACCAAGAACGCGTTCGACCTCGAGTCGGCTCTTTAAGTGACGCGATAGATTTTCTGTTTCCTCAGGAATGATACCACTTAAGTAAATGATTTGTCGGATACCATTTTCTTTTGCTGCACGGGCAAAGTTATCGGCTAACAATAAGTCCATGTTCTCAAACGATCCTTGTGTCAATTTAGCAGAAGGCATCATCGAATGAACGAGGTAGACAGCGATGTCCGCTCCTTTCATACCAGCAATCGTATCGTCTAGAGAAAAGAGATCGCACGATCGCCATTCGACACGTTCCTCATTATCCTTATCATCGCCGTTTCGAGAAAGGGCAATGACGTCATATTTTTTCTTCAGTTCGTTCAGTAGATTGTGACCGATGTAACCGGTAGCTCCGGCTAAAGCTAGGCGCGTTGGCATGGATGTAAACTCCTCTCTTATATCTGTTGTAATGTACCCCCAATCGTGTCAGTTCAATCGCAAGAGGATACGCTGAGATGATTCAGTTGGATGGAATAGGGAATAAAAATATAAGGAAAAGAATCAACAGGAAGAATGAAAAACAAAGGAGGCTTCAACCATGCAGACGATACAATTCATGCAAGCGGAACATGAACGACGATTCGATCTGTTGTGGAGACGCTTAAAGCCGAAACAACGAGAAGATGCAGCGATGGTCTCGATGCTGTATCTCGCAACAGGACAGCCACAAGTGCTCGAACGATTCTCGGATTATTTCTTTCCGGATAGTGGTGAGTTTTTTGATCGTGAATTTCTAGCTGAACCCTATCCAAGTCCAGCGTTAGAAGCAATCATCCACTTGATCGTACAATTATATAATGGGCGAACGACGATCACGATCATCGAGTTGATTGAACGATTGGATGAACAACAGATGTCGCTCGTACTCGAAGCGATTAAATTGCGGGCTTACGGATGTCAGATGTTACAAAAAGTCGCGAAATCGTAATGGTACACGTATATGAATCCGATCGACGAAGAAATTGCCTGATTCGTCGGTCGGATTTTTTATGATGGAAGAAAAGTTGTAAGTTCAAGAATCGATGAGAAGATGTTCGTAAATCAGAGTTCAATAAAATAAATCGTCCTGAAAATAAAAGCTAAGTTTATTCACGAAGAACTAATTGAGGTGGGCGACGACTGGAAATAAGATGAAAGTATCAGTAAAAGGTGGTTTATCTATGGAAGGAGTGACATCATGCAGCTCAAAGAATCGATCTACTTTCACTCACCGATCTTCATCCAAAACTTGTTGACGACTTTACAAGGACGTCGCCTGTTCCACGAACGATATGGTCCAGCCTATCAACAACGCCTACAAGAACTGAAGCAGAAGTTAGGACGACCGAATGACATACGGGCGGAACAGTTGCATCGATTAAACGACTTCCTTTCTTTTTGCCAAACGCATAGTCCGTATTATCAGGAATTGTTTTCCTCTCTTGCGTTAGAGCTCCCTCTACGATCGATTGACGAACTAACACAAATTCCTCCTTTGACGAAAGAAATCTTACGACAACAAAATGAGGATGTCCATGCGCGCGTCCATGCTCCGATTCTCGGGAAAACGGGCGGTACGACCGGCAAATCGATTCAAGTCCATTACACGAAAGAAGACATGCAAATCCGCATGGCGCATCTCGACTTTTTCAAATGGACACATGGCGTCGATCAAGGGATGCGCCGCGCGAGTTTTACCGGTCAAACCCTTGCCTCACCACAACAAAAGGCACCGGTTTATTGGCGGACGAATAAAGTCATCAATCAAATGTTGTTCTCGATCAAAAACATCAATCCGAAAACCGCAGCCGCATATATTGAACAGCTCAATCGGTTTCAGCCGGAATCGATTGATGGTTTGCCTTCAGGAATGATCGAAGTTGCACGATATGCTAAAAAATATGGCATGACTTGCACGTTTCGTCCAAAAGCGATTTTTCCGACGGCTGAGATGATGACGGCAGATGAGCGAGCACTTGTCGAGGATGTTTTCCATGCGCCCATATATGATCAATATGCGTCTTCAGAAGGGGCGCCGATCGTCGCCGAATGTCCGTATGGCAAAAAACATTTACATTATGAGATGGGAATCATTGAACGCGATGAGGATGGCGAAATTCTCGTGACGAGCTTCGATACACATGGTACACCGCTCATCCGTTACCGGGTCGGCGATCGTATGACGTTCAGTCAGGAAACGTGTCCTTGTGGTCATCAAGGTCCGATCATCGCTTCGATTGACGGACGAGGACGAAGTTTCATCCAGTTACGAAATGGACACCGTGTCTTTGAAGGGGAGCTCGCGGGAATCGTTCGGGCGTTCCCGAACTGTATCGAACGCGTACAATACATTCAAGAGACACGGGACGAGATTGTTTTATTATATGTTCCGGATGAACGATGCTTCGAGAAAGAACACGAGAAGAAACTCTTTTTTGTTCTAGACCGACTGTTTGACGGACAATTGAATGTCGTCATGCGCGCGGTACCGGAAATTCCGAAAGAAATCAGTGGAAAGACACTACTGATTAAACAACAGTATGCATGACACACGAAAAGGCGAGATCACCGATGATCTCGCCTTTTCATATGTCCTGAAACCATCAGTCGCGCGGACGCACCGGAATCCAGATGGCAGATTGATAATCGGCGGCAGACGGGTCGCCTGCCGAATAGACTTCGAGTTCTGCATGAAGTAACGGTTCATAATCATGTGAAGGAAGCCACTCTTGATAGATACGCTGCCACATCTCTTGAATGGCGTGTGGCATTGGACCGACGACCGGAAACGTCGCCCAAAGACCAGCAGGAATCGTCATCGTTTCCTGACCGGGTAGGACTTCCGTTGTTGTCGTCGCGATCCAATAATCCATCGATGCTTCGGTGAAATTGGAGCAGACACCAACGACACCTTCGATTTGTCCATCATTTTGTTGGAACAAGACAGCGTCTTGTCCAGAATCGTTGACATCATTCCAAAACAACGGAATCAGCTGTTGTTGGGCACCATCTTGCGTTGGAAAATGTTTTCGCCATCCTGAAATCTGTAAAGCCGGTCGTTCAATGAGTTGATAATCCATTTGCTCCAGTCCCTTCAAGGTCACCTGAATGCTCAGGCGGTTATAGGCGTGAATCGGACGTCGCTCGCTTCGCATCAACGTCGGGGAACAACCATGCTGACGTTTGAAAGCTTTTGTGAAAGCTTCCGGTGTCTCATATCCAAAACGTAAGGCGAGATCGATAATTTTTTCATCCGTCTGTGTCAAATGTTGTGCAGCAAGCGTCAGACGTCGCCCCCGGATGTATTCAGGAAAGGTCATCATCGCAAGTAAGGAAAACGTTCGTTGTAAAGGATATGCCTGTATCTGAGCAACATTTGTTAAAACGTTGAGATCAAGCGGTTCCTCTAAATGATCCTCGATATAATCGATGACGCGTTGAATGGATTCGAGCCACATCTTGTCACCTCCTTGTCTTTAGTATATTGGTGCAATGAGCAACTGACCTGTCCAAGGCAAACACAATTTGTCAGGGTTTACTCTTCCCTGATTTTGTTCTATTCCTGTCAGATATAGCAGGTATCGTAAAGTAACGAGGACATGGGTATCAAAGAGTAATCTACAATCGCTTTCCTCTATTTCTCTACCAGCTGTCCACCTTCTAATTATTTCTCATCATACCTCGTTTAAACATATATTTTAAAATACACGCGTTATTAGTACTTCTAAAGGTGTACCACTTTAAGGGTATGTTAGATTACCTCAGTCATTCAAATTATTTTCGATATCTCTTCCCTTTTGTAAAAGCCATTTTTTATTTTCTTTGTCTTTTACGATGATAAAATCTTCTGTTCCTTTAACAGCATAGATGGTGGACCCGACTGAAAAGAGATTCGATTGACTGTTCGCTTGGGGCATTTCATGAGCTTTTGTTTTCTTTAATATCGTACTAATTTTTTCTCCTTGTTTTTTAGATGCGTCCAATTCAGCTTCTGTTCCGTTATATTCTTTATTGTTCACAATGACGATCATGGCATAACTTGTTTCATCCTCTATACCGGTTTGATTGCATCCGAATAAAAATCCGATGAACACAATGACGAATATCTTTTTCATCGGAACCTCCTTATATAAGTATTCGTTGAATAGTAATGTAAATTCATGATAGGTAAAAGTCGCTTCCTTTACCAAGTATAAGGTAAAATCAGGAAAAGGAGGGAGATAGATGAAACCTCGGATTTTATTGTTGGGCATGTTCCATCTCGATTGCCCGACCAATGGTGACATGATTCGTCCAGCAATTTTTGATGTCGCGTCAGAGAGAAGGCAACGAGAAATTCAAGAAGTCGTTGCTCGATTGAACGCATTTCGACCGACAGGCGTTGCCCTAGAGACGGCACCTGAACGCATGAGTGACCTGCAACATACATATGAAACCTATCAACATGAGAGCGATTTAACCGAAAATGAACGGCAACAAATTGGCTTTCGATTAGCCCGGATGGCGGGAGTAGCAGCTCTCCATGGGGTCGATTGGAACGAAATCGTACCCGGCGTACCGGATTTAGGAATCGTCCGTTCACATCATCCGGAAGCCTTTGAGACGATTGTCGCGGCTGAGATGAATCGGACCCAACAGTTAGTGCACGCGATGGAGCAGTCATCCTTCTCCGAATGGCTCGATCGATTGCACGCTGAAGAAACGATTGCAGCGTCGGCTAGAATCTATGATCAAATCGAACGACTGGAGAGCGGTCGGATTTGGGTTGAACGCTACTGGCGAGTCCGCAATCAAAAGATCGCAAATCGTTTACTGCACCTCGCTCAGGCGAACAAACGAATCGTCTGTTTGTACGGTGCTGCGCACCTCCCGTTATTACGACAATATTTGAATGAATCGAACCAAGTCGAAGTGATGACGTGGAACGATTGGAACAACAAAAAGGAGTGTATGTAAATGCTATTTCACTACCATATTTGGACACCACATTTGGAAGAAACAGAAGCATGGTACACGGCACGCGGATTTCACGTTTCCCAGCGGATCGGGAAGAAAGACGGAGAATTTTCGTCGTTCAATCCACCTCTATCATGGGATGATTTTCGAGCAGATCAAATTTTATTCCGAATCATTGAAATGAAACGGGGAGCGGTCAATGTGACGATCGGATTCGGAAAAACGGTTCGCTTCGATCACATCGGATTTTTGATTCAGCCTGGTGACGTGCAAACGATTCTTGATCGCGCAGAAACGTTATCGTTCACGGTCCAAGCGAACGAGCGGCGGACGTTCTTGCAGACACCATACGGATTACGGATTGAACTGCAAGTCCATGAAGATGCAATTGCGGATACTGATGGAACGACACTTGAGCGTTTAATTCTAACGACACCGCGCGAAGGATTAGAGGCGGATTTAACGAAACTGTTCGATCGACCGATTTCACAAATCCAAACCGTCCGCGGAGAGAAGACCGTCTTACAAGAAGCAGTCTTTTCCGACGTATCGCTCGTAGGTACGGATCCGAACGGTGTTCAGCTCGTCTGCTCATAATCAACGAATACTTTGATTGGGAGATCTGGTGTTTCCATTAAGCTAGCGAAGCAACTGGCAAGCTTCGAAAACGAAGTCTCGTGTTCGAACAAAGCGGGCAATGTCGCATGACGATCGTTGGAAAAGAGCCAGTCTGCATGCTTGCGGTAGTCCCAGCCGTCACTCGATGCAACGATCTGAAGTTCTTTTGCGTGAAACGCGGGCGTCAACGTCAAGGCTTCCCGGTTGCCGTCCGATAAGACGCAGATTGCACCATGAGGACGGACAGCGGACTGAAGCTCGGCAAAGGCCGCTTGGCGTCCGGAACATTCGATGGCGGCGTCATACATACTTGAATCCGGTGTGACGACACGTGCATCTAATTGACACGCTAACTCTGCTCGGGACGTAATTGGCTCGAGGATATCAATCTGACGAACGTTGACGTAATGCCGTAAGTAATGTACCGTCAGCAAACCGAGCGTACCCATTCCAGAAACTAAGACGCTTGTGTCGGGTGTCAATGTCAGCTTTCGGACGCCTTTTGCCGCGTCACAGGACAGAATCAACAGTAGGGCTTCGCGCGGTGAGATATGAGCAGGAACCGGGATGACCTTCGATACAGGAACGATCGCCTGATCTTGATGACCATAGAAGCTGACGACCCGATCACCGGGCTTGACGATTTGGACGGCGTCACCAACTGCAAGCACTTCGCCGTAGCTTTCATATCCGGTCTCGAGCGGATAGTTATAGCTGGTTTCGGTCATGTCTTGTTCCAGCCATTGGGGAAGTTCGGCACCGATACTGATGGCACCGGCTAGAGTGCGGACGTGGACGTCATAGATGCCAAGCGGCGGCAGTTCCCGAACAAGATAACCAGGCGTCTTCGACTCCACAAGACAGCAAATCGTTGTAGTGTTCAACATGTAAACCTCATTTCATTGTTGGATTGATGATATATGGATCAAGCATATACCACTTTACTTGTAAAATATAACAATTCGAAACTAGTAATGATGTAGAATAAGAAAGAAAAGGGGGGAATCAAATGGCACCATTATTAATTTTGGCATTGCTCGTGTTCGCATTTTTGACGTATCGGTATAGTAAGATCCTCGTCCGAAAGGATATCTCTGCCGCAAACAAACGACTCGCGATCGTCTTTTATTTGATTGCCGTCAGTGGACTTGGCGCTGTCGTCTATTTCAACATATAAGGAGGACCATCCATGCATTCAACGACAAAACGACGAATCGGTGCGTATATCATCAACCAAGCTGTTTATTTCGGACTTTCTCTCGTCATCGAAAAAACGGTGTTACGACGTGTGAAGTCAGAAGTCGTTCACGCCGTCGTGACACAACCGACGATCAGTTTTCTAGGAGAAGTCGCGCAATTGAAACTGTTGAACGGAAAAACGATTGGTGGTCAGATTTGCGGCATCCAGGTTGAAAGCGAGAATGGATTGCCGTTGACGACAAAACAAATCGTCCGTCGAACAGTCTATCGTGATACGGTCTCACTATTTAAGATTCAACCGTACTGGAAACCGTTTCTCAAGAACGGACAACGATTACCGGAGGATGACTTCGCGAAAACGATCGTCCGCTTGAACCAGGAGAAGCTAAAAAATGAAGCTTGATTTTCATGTCCATAGTGTCCGTGCCTCTCAACCAACGGGAGCCATCCTCCTCTATCATGGTTGGGGCGGAACGGCTGTTTCTTATCTAGAGTTTGCGCGACAATTATCTGAAGAAGGATAAGATGTCTTCATCCCGGAACTTCTTCGACACGACCAGCGTGAACCGCTTGGTCATCCATTTGATCCAGAAATAACGAAGACCTATTTTTGGACGGTCGTCGAACAATCGATTACGGAAGCGACAGCTATCATCGAACAATCAGGCTGGCATGTTTCAGATGTGATGGCAACCGGCGTCTCGATGGGTGGGTTCATTGCCCATGGGATCATGGCACGTCAGCCGATTAAAGCGCTTGTTGCGATCAATGGGGGCGGTGCCTTTCTTGAAGCGGAACGTCAATTCCGCGTTCGTGACGGGCGACCTGCCATCAAACAGGAGGATGTACCATGGAAGCTCGATCCGATCAGTGTGATGGATGAGCGTCCGCGATTGCTCCTGCACGGCGATGCCGATGACATCATTCCACTATCGATCCAGCAGTTTTATCACGGGACAGCTGTTCAAGCAGGTATGGCACAAACGACCGTATTAGACGTTTTTCCAGGTGTCAATCATACCGTGACCGATGCCATGATCAAGCAACTGATTGCATGGCTGAAGCACGTCAAACTTCAAGGGGCGACAGATGGAGTACATACGTTTTCTTCGCAGTAAGGTCGGTCAAGAAAAAGTGATGTTGAACTTTGCCGGTGGGATCGTCTTCGACGAGGAGGGGCGCATTCTTCTTCAAAAACGGCGAGAGCAACAAGCATGGGGCTTTCCCGGTGGCGCACTGGAACTGGGAGAGTCGATTGTCGAAGCCGCACAGCGTGAGATTTTCGAAGAGACCGGTTTTCATGTCACGATTGAACGTTTGAGTGGTGTCTATTCGAAGTACGAAGAGATGTATCCGAACGGGGATGTCGCCCAACCGATCGTCCATTTTTTCGTTTGCCGAATCAATGGGGGGCAATTGACGATTGATGCCGATGAATCACTCGATGTTGCTTTTTTTGAAAGATACCAAATGCCAAAACTCTATAGTGAACTGCATCAAACCGCCTGGAACGATTTTTTGACGGAACCGGGTCCGGTCTTTCGATAATGAAAAACATCCTTCTGATTTTGACGTCAGAGGGATGTTTTTGCATGCTACACGTTTAGCGTTCGAATCCGCCTTCGGAATGAATGACTTGTCCGGTCACCCAGCCACCGTCTGGACTAACGAGGAATTGAATCAATCGTGCGACGTCTTCCGGCGCACCGATTCGCCCAAATGGAAAACTAGGTTTAAGCGCTGTCCGTGTTGCTTCATCCATCCAAGTCGAGTCAGTTGGACCCGGATTGATGGCATTAACGGTGATACCAAGCGGTGCTACGGCTGCCGCATACGTCTTCGTAAATGTTGACAATGCACCTTTCGTCGTAGCGTACGCAATCTCGTCAGGCATTGGACCGAGTTCTTGTCCGGACGTCAATTGGATGATACGACCGGACGTTAGATGTGCTTCAGCGAATCGCTTTGTAAAACGTGTCGCGAGTAATAGCGGTGCCCGGAGATTAACGGCATAGTGTTGGTCGAGGCTTGCTGCATCGAGCGTTTGCCAATCTGTCATTGTCGAATGAGCAGCGTTATTGATCAGGATGCTTGGTGCTCCAACATCTTCTATGCGTGCGAATAACTCGTCAGCAGCATCTGATTGACTTAAATCAATTTCAATCGCAAGGACTCGGGCACCTTGATTTTCGAGTTCGGTTGTAAAACTATCCGCCCAATCCGCTGTTGCTTTAAAATAAGTAAAGACCAGGTCATGTCCGGAAGAGACAAGTTGGCGGCAGATTGCAGCTCCGATGTCGCGTGTCTGACTGGCACCGGTCACGATGGCAATCGATCGTTTTGTCATATATATGCTCCTTTTAAGTAGATGGATTTGTAAAAACCAAATGTTTACAGAATCAGTATAACGGAATGAAGAGAAGAAGAGAAAGCGTTATCATGATTTAACATACTAAATAATTGCATGTTTATACCCAAAGTGTGGTAAAGGAAAAGTGTACAAAATCATTCGTTAAACAGGTAGGGAAGGGTGAATCAATCATGAAAGCAATCGTCTTATTCGATGGAGAATGCAATCTCTGTGACGCGAGCGTCCAGTTCATCTTAAAACGAGACCAGGGGTACCATGATTTTGCATCGTTACAAGGGGAGACAGGGCAAGAACTCGTAAAGCGCCACCATCTCCCGGAAACGATTGACAGTGTCGTTGTAATTGACCGAGGTGTACCGTATATCAAATCGGATGCTGCGTTACGAATTGCCCGTCATTTACGAGGTGGATGGCGTCTGTTGAGAGTGCTTCGCATTGTTCCACGTTCACTCCGGGATCGCGTCTATGATTTCGTTGCAAACAATCGTCATCGTTGGTTTGGACAAAAGCAGCAGTGTGCACTGCCGTCTCCGGAGACGCGAGCTCGATTTCACGACTAAAGATGAAAAACCGCGACGAATCGGTCGCGGTTTTCTTCTGTTCATTAGTTAGTCACATGCAACCAGTTACAACTTGGCAACGGATTGCCGAGGAAACTTAAACCTAAATCATGGGCTTGGTGGATTGTTTCAAAACAATCGTCTCCTTCATCCAGATATACTTCATGGTGCGGTGATTGGAGATGTGTTCCTGCGATACGCCAAAGATTTGCATGATGCGCTACCTTGATTTCGTAGTCGATATTAGGTGAGACGACGAGCGGATTGCCGACAGAGTGGTGGAGCGTATATCGTGCTTTTGATTGATCTGATAAATAGACCCGCTGAGTCGACGCTACATCTTCTCGATATAACTGATGACGAGCATCAAAAGATCGGGTAGGGTTTGCTTGTTTTGATAGTTGATGAGTGGTTTCACCATCAAATGTCAGGACTTCTGTAAAGGTGCGATACTCTTTTGAAAAAGGCGAATATTGTCGCGCATCGCCTTCGAAATAACGATGCGGAGAAAACGGATTCGGGTTCATGAGAATTGGAGGAGCAATGAACGTCAGTACACGCAATCGGTAAGAAGAAACCTTCTTATGTGAAGCGGATAGCGGGTACAAAGAAAAATAGAGCACGAATTGTTCAAATTCTCGTTCACGGTCTTGTTCCTGTTTTATCTGATTCGTAACGCGGGCGAACGTCTCGATCATCCGTACGAACGGCATCGATTTTCTTGAAATTGGACGGAGCACCCGGATTTCAAAACGTGTAAATTGTTCAGGGTTAATCGTTCCTTTCCATTCGGGTGACGCAGTTTGACCTAATCGATGCCCATCTTGAAATACCGTATAATGCGATACCTCTGGGATTTCACCCCACAACAGTCGGACAGCATGATTTTGTTGGATCAGGACAGTCATTTTTCGGTTCCAGAACAAATCATCTGTACTTGAAACAAGAGCGGTGACGATACGTGTCTTCGAATCTGAATCGATCAGTTCGAATGACAAAGGCTCAAATAAAGGAAGTGTCTCCGTTTGATAGCTATTCGAGTTCTGAATGAAACACGGTCTACTATTTAATAAGAGACGGACGTTACTTGTCCCTTCCCAGGTGAGACAAACAGTTTCTCCACTTTGTTTGATTTGAATATGATTGATGTCAATCATGAGACTGATCGCTCCTTACACGAATTCTGAAAGAAAACCCCTTCCACTTCAAAATCAGAAGGGAAGGGGGAACGTCATAGTAAGCCTTTAGCGACTTCTAGTTTTTCTTGATCGTGTTTTAATTGTTTTTTCAAGTCATGCGCGTGATACATCTCATGATCGATCATGTATCCGGCGATTGCTGCGTGAGTCTGAATGGCTTTGTTCAGCTGTTCAGTCAAGACTTTTCGAACGTCAGGAGAAGCCGTTTCCGTCATTGCAACAGCATAAGCGCGGACAAGTGATTTGCTGCTAATCAAGAAGTCTGTCGCAATCAACTCGTCCGCGTTTTTTACTGGGACGGCTAATGAATTTCGAGTGTTTCATGGATTGCGAGTGGTGATTTAGCCATCGATCTCACTCCTTATCATGTAACATACGTTTGACAGTATCTTTGACGTTTTGCATTCCTGTTTTTTCTGCTAGGTCGTGGTGAAGTTTGTGTGCCGGTACCTTCATGTTCGGAATATTTCCTTGCGGTGCAGGATTTTCTAGATGAACGAATTCACCGGTTCCATCCTGCGCTTCCCCTTGAGCCCAGCGACCTTCTTTTGAAGCTGTGCCTTCCGATAGG
The DNA here is from genome assembly GCF_002439205.1 of Exiguobacterium sp. UBA6309. Classification (NCBI taxonomy): domain Bacteria; kingdom Bacillati; phylum Bacillota; class Bacilli; order Caryophanales; genus Exiguobacterium; species Exiguobacterium sp. UBA6309. The sequence continues at coordinate 18,419 of NZ_DJTL01000027.1, forward strand.
TCCCAGAACTCATAAGCATGCGGTTGCGCTTCCATTTCATCTTCCGGTGCGAAAGTAGCAGGCACGACAACTCCATTTTTCGTCTCCAGTTCTTCGATCGCAGCCATCCATTGATACTGATGATACCGGTCGCGAGCGAGCATCTTACGGAAGGTAGCGCGAACGCCTTCATCCGTCGTCATATGATAGAGGCGAGCGACCTGAAGACGACCTTGTGATTCAGCATGTAAATTCGAACGCATGTCTGCCAATAAGTTACCGCTCGCGACGATATAAGATCCGTTCCACGGAATGCCGTTGGCGTTCGATGGCAGTCCACCGAGACCGCTGACAAGAAGATGCTGTGGATTCATACCCCCGAGAATTGCTGCCGTCGCTGGATCTTTGGCAGCTTCTGCCTGATCATCCGGTGACGCCCCGTCGAGCAATTGAGAAATGAGGGAACACAGCATTTCAACGTGCCCGATTTCTTCCGTCCCGATATCCATCAGCATATCCTTGTACTTTTCTTCACCACGGCAATTGAAGCCTTGGAAAAGATATTGCATCATGACCGTCATCTCACCGAATTGTCCACCGAGTACCTCTTGCACGGCCCGAGCAAGCTTTGGATCGGGTCGATCAACCTTGACTTCGAATTGTAATTCTTTTTGATGGCGAAACATGAAAAGAACCCCCTTTAAGTTTTAAACATATGCGATTTACACATGTTATATACCTTAATCAGTTTCTTTCAAACCTGTTTTACCTTATTTTTCGATAGGTTGAAGTGAACGTTTAATCAAAGAATGACTTTTAGGATCATTGATCCATTCAGTGATGTTGTTAAAGATGAAGGATGTCTCGTTCAAGATGGACCGTCGCCACTGTTTATTTTTAGGGATGTAAAGTGCATCGAATCGCTCTCTAATCCGTCGAGGGGCAACTGCTTGATTGAAAAAGAGACGATTTTCATCAATCGTTGCTTTTAACGTTCGGAGTAGGGCAAAAGGATGCTTTCCAAGCGTTCCACACTCTAATGTTAAACCTAAAAAACCGATGTGTCGATTTTTTGTTTCTTCATACAGATAGTTTAACCATTCTCCTTCAATTGCATAAAACTGTTGATCTCGTGGTTGATCGACGATCGGATAACGTGTGTATACTTCTACCTCCCTAGCGTGTCGTGGATCTTCCGACGACATGACGAGTTGGACTTGACCCGCTGGTCCATAACCTGTATGGCAGTCGAGCATCACGACGTGTTGGTAAGCAGATAGTGTATCGACGAGCCGACTTAACACATCGGAGAAGTAAGCGTCTTGCGTATGTCCGCCATAATAGAATCCGGTCGGATGCTTGAATTGTCCAAGTGTCGCAGCCTTTAAAAAAGCGTGTGGACCTAGACGAAGCAAGTCGTATAAGACATGCAGTGTAAACGGTATATAATCCAGACGCCGTCCTGAACCTGACCGTTTTATAAACAAAGATTGCAACTCATCAAAACCCGGATTGCGTAAATCTGCCTTTGAAAAATCGTGAATCGCGTTTCGATTCAAATTGAGGTTATGTTGTGTTTCTTTTCGATGATGTTTCATCCCATATGCATTAATACCATGGATCAGCAAAATATCGACTTCTCCCGTATTTACCTGTTTCATATGGTCTGATAAAAACTGGAGCTGCATGGCACTCCCTGCGTACCCTTCGATTCCATGTAATCCACTGGTTAAGATCAGTAATGTTGAATTATTACCGGACTGGCCGTGCCACCAATCGGAATAGAGTGACGCTTGTTGTTCCAGTGAATCATGCGTTAGCTTCGGATAATGCTGAGAAAGAATGCACTGTGCAGTCTCATTGAAACGTTCGCGTGCTGATTCATACGTTCCAGAAAAATAATGAAGCATGGTTATTCCTCCTTATTCATCAAGCATGAACTCGAGGAGCAATCCAGTGATAATGTCGAACTGAGAATTTCTAAGGCATGATCTTTTGCGACAGCGGTTTCTGCTGCCGTACAGTCTGCAGGGACATGAATGGCATATTCCCGCATATAGGCGTCATTTGCTGTAAATAAGATACACATGTCGGTCGTTAGACCGGTAATGATAAGACGCGAGACATCCAAATGCTTCAATAAAATATCGAGCTGAGTACCGAAAAAACCTGAGTGCTTGGGTTTGATGATGAAGTAATCATCCTCTTCTGGATGGAGTGCTTCGATGAGTACATCCCCAAGACCCCCGCGGCACTCATCAATGATTTGATTGACATTTTCCTGCCACAGACCAAAATTGTCATTGACGTAAATCACGGGAATATTTTGACGTTTACAATGTCGTTTTAATTTTGTGAGTGGTGAGAGGATAGGGAGCGTTTGTTGCATTAACTGCTCAGCTCCTTCAAAATCCATCTTATTAATGACGTCAATGATCAACAATGCTGTATTTTCTTGAACAGTCATGGTGGACTCCTCTCATAAAAAAGTAATCAAATAATGATAAGGCGAATAAAGTTGGGCTTTAGAGATAAAAATCTCGGAAGGGGAGGCGGATTCACGAGCTCCCCGGACATCAATTAAACAGCGATAAATAAGAGATTCCAACTCTGCGATGAAATCCGGGTATTGATACAAAGCATCATTCAACCGTCTTTTGCGGTGATCCTCCATCAAGACGATGCAGGGGTTGGTTTCTTTCAGTGCCATGGCACTGAAGACAGTTTTTTGCTGTTTAAAATCTTGATTTAAACAGTGAACGATTTGATTTAAATCAGCTTCCACGTTCTTCACTTCCTAGTTGTAGATTATTCATACTGCTTTTATACATGTTATTGGTTGTGTTCCACTCTTCATCACGAGGTAAACGGATAAAAAAGTCAGACCCTTTCCCGACTTCTGAATGAACGGTGATCCGTCCGCCATGCGCTTCGATGATTTCCTTACAAATCGGTAAACCAAGACCTGTTCCTTGAACTTGGAGGTGGTCTGCATGTTCGACACGGTAATATGGATCAAACAGGTAGGGGAGATCTTGTTTTGGGATACCATATCCGTCATCGCTAATGGTGATGACGACTTCCGCTTCACAGCACGCTAACGAGACTTGGATATTTGAATCGACAGGAGAGTATTTTATCGCATTATTCAAGATGTTTAATAAGACCCTCCGGATTTTTTCTGGGTCAGCCGTAATCAAGCATGGACCATCGGTTTGGATTTGTAAATGATGCGTCGATGTCGCAACATTCAACCATTCCGTCAACTCGATAAGCATATGTTCAATGCAAAATGATTCCAACTGATAGGATTCTTTTTGATGACTGAGTCGCTGATAATCAAGGAATTCGGTTAACAGTTGACTGAGTCGTTGTGTCTCACTCCGCATGGTTTCTAAATATTTTCGCTGTTTTGAAGGAGACAACGACCGGTGTAACATCAGTTCACTGAACCCTTCAATGGATGCAAGCGGCGTTCGAAGCTCATGAGATAAAACCGAAATGAAGTTTTGCTCCTTTTTAGCATGGTTGACTTCAACTGTGCGTTCACGAAAAACAAACAGAATACCTTGTCGTTCGGGTAAAAATTCTGCATATAGTCGAAGATGACGATCGTCTGGCATCGAAAAGTCCTGAGCAGGAACAACTGATGTATGCTCAAAACCCACTTTGATCTGTTCGACATACGCATATAATGCATCTGTTTCGAGAATCAATGACTCGAAGGCTTCGATAACGAATGCTAGGTTTTCAGATTGATTTTCAGAAGGTGACCAGTTCGGAAATAATTGATGAAACACGCGATTCGTAAAGATATTCGTATTCGTCACATCGACGAACAAGATAGCTTCTCGTAGACCATTTAAAATGCGCTGAATCAATTGATGGTGTTCTTTTATACGGATGTCATCAAGCAATCGCATCAACCCGATATTTAATAAATGAGTTGTTTTCTGAAGTGCGACAGTCTCAGTAAAACGATGATGAAATTGTAATGTCAATGTCCCGATGAATTTTGACGAACTGTGTAAAGGGAGAGCACACAACGTCAATTGCTCCTTCTCTACTAGATGAATGGATGTATCTAGCTCGGTCTTCGCTTCTAACTCCAGCCGTTCTTGGTCATAAATGGGTTCGTCTGATAGTGCGATATGGATAGGTTCAAAACTCTCCGACTGCGGTGAAAAATAGATATGAGCCGCCCGAAAATGACTACCGATTGCTTGTAGCCACGTGTGAAGCCCTGAAGCAGATTGATGACGCAAAATTTGAGTGGCTAACTGGTTTTGAAATTGAAGTTGTCGCTTGATTGTTTTTTGTTGGTATAAAGACTCTTGAAGTTGTAAATTAGCAACTTGTGTTTGCTGGTGTTCAAATGCGAGCAACGTTGTCATTTGTTGCATCGATCGCCCAAGTGTACCAATCTCATCGTGACGATTGTGAAAATCATTCTGTTCCAATCGATCAGGCTGTTTTGTTTGATCGACGAGATCGAGTAAATCTGTTTGAAAAGACCGTACAAGTCTTAAAATCAAGTAACTGAGAAGACAAAAAGCGATGATCATCACACCAAAAGCGTAGCGTAATACTTCAACGGTTCTTTGTTGTAGCGACTGTTGTGCGTTTTTCTCTTCACTATGAATCAGTCGAAAGTAGTCGTTAACGACGAAGTCAGACTGCTGAACCAGCTTTTGATTATCCGTGAGTATTTGCAAAGTGACTTCCTGTTCCAAAAATCTCGAAAATTGAACGATTTGACGCGAAAATCGTTCGTCTGATGGATCTGCATAACGTTGACTGAACGATTCGACGTTTTTTTGTAAACGTCCCAACTTTTTATGGACTTGCTTAAGATCATCTTGATCATTAAAATCGATTTGTTGGACTTGAAGATTGACTTGTTGGGCTTCATTCCAAAGCGTGCGAGCTTGCGTTTTTTGTGATGTAATCTTCTGTGATAAAGATCGGTGTTGCTCTAGCTCTTTTTGAGCAAAATAAAATGTTAAGACGCCAATACTTGCAAAAATTAAGAAATTCGAAAGCAATAGGATATAAAAGCGATGAAATATACTTGATGAGAGCCACTTCATGACGAAACCTCTTTCTAAAAAGGAAATACAAACAAACATTATGGATACATGTTTAGAAAAATTTTATCATAAACATTAAACAATCTGAATAATTTGCTTCATCGAATTGAAGTGTCATTTTGCCTCTCTCTGAAAAAATATCTAGATTTTGACACTTCATATCCTTTAAGATAAACGATATACATATGTGCAAAATCACTTTAGATGATAGTTTACAACATACTATTGATTGTGAAAATGAGTGAGCTTCTGTACTATGTTTATATAAAGGAAAGAAAAAGAAGGTGAAATGGATGAAGATGACTCGCTCTACGGACTATGCCATTCGTGTGCTTATTTTCGCAGCGTCGCATCCGACTCGGCTCGTGCAAATTCAGGAAGTGGCAACCCATTATGATATTTCTAAAAATCATTTGATGAAGATTGTCCATTCATTGAGCAAGTTTGGTCTCATCATTTCTGTACAAGGTCGTAATGGTGGGTTCAAATTAGCAAAATCCCCAGAAACGATTACGTTAGGAGAAATCGTTCATTTATTTGAAGAAGTATCCTATCTTGAAAATGTGACAGTTCCAAATAAAAATGGTAGTTTGCAAAACACACGACAAGCGTTCGATCAAGCATTCACGTCCTTTATAGACGCGCTGCAGGCATATACGTTACAAGATTTAATCCCGCCAACGATGAACGATTGATGGAAGAGTCAGAGAGGAATAGATGATCTCTGGCTCTTTATTCGTGTACATATTCCAGTCATGCAGATTTTTATTAAATGATCATATTAAATATGATTATAACTAGTATCTTTTATGTTACTATAAACAAGATTCGGACTCTATTCGAATCTTAGTTTTGAAACAAAAACATGTACACTTTGTACTTGTTTTTGTGGTATAACTTTACAGAAGGGAGGTTTTTTTCCAATTCACCTGCTTGATTTCATACAGGACTCTTACTGTCCATTCACATAAAGGATTAAAGGCATTCGTCCGTTGATCCATGCAAAAGGGAGGGTTTCGGTATGCCCGAAATGACCATCGAAATGTTCGTTCACTTCGTTCAACATTTAGTGCATTCTCCACGATTCATCGTCCAGCGTCAGCATGAACATGAGAACGCCTACATGTTTGAAATTCGAGAGTTGAATCTATCGCGAGTCTCAAAAGCCGTATTGCTTCATAAGACAGTTGATCTTCTCCAGGAAAAGACGTCAGAAGATACACGCGAAACATTGACGAATGAACTGGTCACTCTATCACAAAAGACATTAATGAAGTCAGATACGATTGCTACACTTAAAGTGGAGTCAACAATAGAAGGGTCATTGCATCTTACGTTTTCGGAAGACAAAAAGATCTGGTTTTCTGGAAATCTTGATACAGAAGAAGCGATCAATCGGTTCACAGAACATTTTCAAAGCGTCATAAATGACGATCGAACGTCTTATTAAATAAAGCAGGTCGAGCCACATCAGTGGTTCGACCTGCTTTTGTCTTATCTTCTGCAGAGCATTAAGACGTTGCCGTTGGAATAAAGTAAGCAAAATCATCGAAACATTTAATGTCATAAATGATAAATGCTTGTAGTGGTCGGACGAACTGATAAGATGCATCAATGTCCGTCGAAAATAATTAAACAAGGCATGTGGTGAAGGAGGATGTCGATCTATTGCGTCATTCGTGTGATCATCGAGCGTTAAACGAGTTGGACCTTCGAAGAGATTATTATAGACAGTTGACGTGACACATAACGAATCAAACGGCAGCTGAAGTAACTAGTGATACCAAGCGGCGAAACGTCTTACATCTAAAAGACAGTGTTCAAACAGTGCACAATGAGAGGAAACGAAATCGACATAATAATCTCATGCTTCATTTTTCATACATGTTCATTTCAGCGAGCACATCTTAATCCCTATAATTGGAATATGTTATGATATATCAGGAAAATCATTTACGAATTGGAAAGGAATGATGATATGGAAACCATCATCTGTACGACGTGTGGAGTCGAACAAATTAATCCGCATCGCGAAACGTGTTTGATTTGTTTAGAGGAGCGACAGTATGTCAATCCAACCGGTCAAACATGGACGACACTCGCTGCGATGCAAGCGTCAGGAACGTACCAAAATATCATTACGGACGACGGAGCAGGTGTCTATGCGATTCAGACGACACCAGCATTCGGCATCGGTCAGACGGCATATCTCGTCCAAGGAAAATCGTTCAACCTGTTATGGGACTGCATTACATATCTTGATTCCGCAACGAAAGAGCAGCTTGACGAATTAGGTGGGCTTCAGGCGATCGCTTTATCACATCCGCATTATTACGCGACACAAGTCGAATGGGCGGAGACTTTTGACGTGCCGATCTATATTCATGAAGATGATGCATCGTTCGTGACGCGACCAAGCGAACGCATCGTCTTCTGGAGTGGTGAATGCTTGGAATTGGCGGAAGATGTGATGTTACATCGCATCGGTGGTCACTTCAAAGGAGCAGTCATTTGTGAACGAAAAGATGCGTCAGCAGGACTTTTGTTGACAGGAGACATCATTCGAATCGTTGCTGATCGGGCATGGGTCAGTTTCATGTACAGTTATCCGAATATGATTCCGCTTCCGGCAAAGACGGTCGCGCGTATGGCAGAAGCGATACGCCCGCTTCACTTTGAAAAATTATATGACGCCTTTCATCGGAAAATCGAAACCGGCGCGTCTGAAGCAGTAGCACGCTCTGCAGAGCGGTACATTGCTGCCTTGAACGGGGAGTGGTTCACGACATGAAGTCGCGCTTGATCGTCATCCGTGGAAACTCCGGTAGTGGAAAAACGACGCTAGCTAAGGCATTACGATTGGTCTTACCTGATAGTATCCTGTTTTCACAAGATGTTATCCGCAGGGAGATGTTGAACGTAAAAGATGGACCAGGAAATCCGGCGATTCGCTGGATCGAGGAGTTGGTCGGACTTGCTGACGGACGCCACGCGACGATTCTGCTGGAAGGCATTCTTGCACAGGACTGGTACGGTGAGATGATTGACCGGTTGGAACGTCGCTTTACGTCACGTTACGCGGCGTATTATTTTGACGTCTCATTCGAAGAAACCATTCGTCGCCATGCGATGCGCCAGCCGACGGAGTTTTCTGAGACGGATATGAAACGCTGGTGGATTGATCGGGATCACCGCCCAACGGATCGTCTGATTGCTGAGAATAGATCGATAGCATCCGTGATTCAAATGATAGAACAAGAGCAGATGGGAGAGATTGAATGACACATTATATTTTTGACATGGATGGAACGTTGTTTCAAACGAATGCCGTGCTTGCGCATGCGCTAGAAGATGTCTTTCATGAGTTGCGTCAGACGGGGCGCTGGGAAGGAGAGACACCAGTCGCCCTCTATCAGCAGATCATGGGCGTCTCGTTACCGGAAGTCTGGCAGACGTTACTACCGGACTTTTCACCCATAGACCAACAGGCTGCGGATCAAAAGTTTCGTCGTAGCATAGAGCAGGCAGTCAAGACTGGGCACGGTTGCCTATATCCAGGAACGGTCGAGTTGCTCGCTCGTTTGAAACAAGCGGGTCACTCGGTCTATGTCGCTAGTAACGGATGGCCGTCCTACCTATCAGCGATCGTGACGACGTATGGACTCGAAGCCTATATCGATCATGTCTATAGTATCGAAGACATCCGTTCCGGTGATAAATCAGCACTCGTACGGGAGATTTGTAAGACGCACGACATCTCGTCAGGCTACGTTGTCGGTGACCGCTTATCTGATTTCAAAGCGGCGCATGCGAACGGACTGGTAGCAATCGGTTGTCAGTTCGATTTTGCGCAAGAGCAGGAACTCGCAGTCGCGGACCGCGTCGTAAAAGAGTTGAGTGCTGTTTATTAAAAAAAGCCGTCTTCTGTGGAAGACGGCTCTTACTTATAGCGATTATTCTGCCCACCAGAGAGCATCGTCTGGTTTCTTCGCGATCGACGCGACTTCTTTTTCACTCGATACAGTCGGATGCGACCCTTTCAGTGCCTTACCAGCTGTATTCTTAAAGAAGAAGAAGAACGTGACGAAGCCGATGACGCTGACTGCTGTTAGATAGAAAGCAGGAGCGAGCGGGTTTTGTGTCGTATGAACGAGCCATGTCGAAACGAGTGGCGTCGTTCCACCGAAGATCGAGACAGAGACGTTAAACGTCACGGATAGCGTCCGGTAACGGACATCCGTATAGAAGATACTCGGTAGAAGACTTGGCATCGTTCCTTCAAAGATCGCCAAGAAGAAGCCAAGGATGAAGATTCCGATCCCGACGAACAAGAGTGGTTTAAGACCAATCAAGAAGAACGACAGGATTGAAAGCAACGATAGTCCGGCTAACGCGAAAAGAACAATATTGCGATTGCCTTTTTTGTCACTAAGCTTCCCGAAGAAGTAAGCGAGCGGAATCATGATCACCATGACACCAGTAATTAGAATCGTACTTGTCGAACTTGACATACCGATGACTTCATCGAGGTACGATGGCATGTAGGACAAGAGCATATAGTTCGTAATGTTGAAGAAGGCGACAGCGATGAAACAAACGATGATATCACGTTTGTGGTCACGCAGGATTTCGCGGAATGTCGCGGGTTCTTCTGTATTTTCATTGATCTCATTTTCGAAGATCGGTGATTCATCCAAGTGACGACGTAAATAGAGACCAAATAAACCGAGTGGTGCCCCAAGAATGAAGGGAATTCGCCATCCCCAAGATGCCATTTGATCATCCGAAAAGGTGACGAAAAGTGTTGTAGCAAGTAATGAGGCGAGAATATATCCACCGAGTGTACCGATTTCAAGTCCACTTCCGAGAGCACTTCGTTTGTTATCTGGTGATGACTCAGCGATGTAGACCATTGCACCGGCGTATTCACCGCCAGTCGAGAATCCTTGTAAAATACGGGCTAACAATAACAGAATCGGTGCCCAAATTCCGATTTGATCATAGGTAGGTAATAGTCCAATGATGAGCGTCGAACCAGCCATCATGACGATCGTCGTCGTTAAGACGACCTTCCGCCCGAGTCGATCTCCAATTCGTCCAAAGACGATTCCGCCGATTGGTCGCATTAAAAAAGCGATCGCAAAGGTCGCAAATGTAAAGACGAGCTTCAGTTCATCATTTTCAACAGCGCTAAAGAAGTTTTGACTGATGATGATTGCGAGATAGGAATAAAGACCAAAATCGAACCATTCCATCACATTCCCAATTCCGGTCGCGTAGACACTTTTTTTGGTTTGCTTCATGTCAACGACATTGACTTTTTCTTTTCTGAATTTCATAAGTTCTGTTCACTCCCTTTGATAAGTTCGTATCGTACCATAGCAGGAAATGAAGTCAAGTTGCTAATGTGCTTAACCACTTGAAAATGATTGAAAATGGCTCTGTGCCTGGAGTTGTCAAACCGTTGCGACTCTAAGGACGAACAAAGGTGTGCATTTTTTATGAAAAAAATTGAAAATTTTTTGGGTGTTTTCATAAATTCGAAATAATTTTCATGTGTTTTCACAACGAAAAAATCAGTAATCCGTCTTTAGGATGAGGGAAATAAAACTATATTTTGGTAATTTTAAAATGAGGGTGGAAAGTAAAGGAGAATGCTTATGAAAAAGAGATGGATCGCCATTATATGTCTTGGGCTCATTTTAGTCGTCGGTGGTTGGTATGCTGGATTTCAAGAATCGAAGGTATCCAGTTTTCCAGTGCCACGATTTGCTACGGCAGTTGAAAAACAAGGCGAGTGGAAAATCAAAACGCGTCTTGTCTCGGAAACCGATGGACCGGGTCTACTCTATGGAACTCGGATTCGCCAAGCCGGTTGGAAAGAGCTCGATCGTGAAGGAGCGACGGCATGGTATGAAAAAGACAGGAAAGTGATTGCCTTGACGACGTTTGATGGGGAACTGTATCTCGAAAATTCGAGTAAAGAAGAGATCGGTATTTAAAGCATGCGATTATTTGTAAAATGGAACGGATGGAGTCTGTTTTTCGCTTTGATTCTCTTTCTTCCTGTTGAGATGACATTAAACATTGAACGTATTATCCGCATAACGGGAACATCATATCAGTTTTTTTACCTAATGGATTTTCTATTGATCACGGTGTGTATGATCCTATTCTTTACACTTATTCGTCTGATGCAGGGGATAATAGTTCGAAGTCGACTTACTTGGTCGTTTTCCTTTAGTTGGATACCGTATTTTGTCTTCATGTCGTATGCATTGAGTCAGTGGTTCCCAGTCATGTATCCTACTGATTTTCCGAGCCCAGTTCTTGGCTTATTATTGATTGTCGTTTTAGCGATTTATCCGTTTTGTATATTAATTTTAGTTAGTTTCTTAAAAGAAAAAGCGAAATCCGATGCAACGTCTTCAGTAAAATGAAGACGATCATCAGACTTCGCTTTTTTACTTTTTTCGTTTGTTAAAGATATAGTCCGTTTGCCTGAACGACGAATTGTGAATGTTCATAGTGGTATGTGATGACGGAATAGTCGAACGGACGACCGTTCGTCAAATGAAATACTGTCTCAATCGTTAATCCAGGATCGCCCTCGGTGAGCCCCAGATGACGAGCCGACTCAGCGCTTAACTTCCCGACGTGCATATACATATCCGAGAACCCAATATTCAATTGGAGTGCCGTCTCTAAGTATTCGAAGATCGACTGCTCGACGATTTCACGATTTAAGTACGGAACAATCGATTGACGATAGTAAGACTCTTCGAGACAGAGGATCTTGCCGTCGATGTAGCGGATTCGCTTGACGTAATAAATCGTCTCACCTGCCTCGATCCCGAGATTCTTCGCGATGTTATCGGTTGCAGCAATTGATTCGAGTGCGAGAACGGTCGACTCGATCGTATGACCGACGAGATTCTGCTTGAATCCTTGGGTCGAGAACAGGCGAATGTAGCCAGTCCGATTCGTCTTCCGGACAAAAATCCCGCTTCCACGGACTTGAAAGATGATTCCTTTTCGTTCAAGTAACTCAAGTGATTTTGTCATCGTCGTCTTACTGACAGCGAACTGCCGGATCAACTCTTCGAGAATCGGGAGTTTGTCCCCTTGTTTCAACTGATGTTGTTCTATGTACCGTTCGATTTCATCGGCTGTCTGTTGGTATTTCAGCATAGGACACCTTCTTTTCTTGCGAACTTTTTTCTTTCTTCAGTATAGCATAAGCCATTTCTTGATTAATAACATGGTAAATTTAATTATTTATGTATTGAACAATTGTGCATGTACAATTAAAATAAAAGGGTATTCAACGCGTCATATTCAGGGGAGGTACACCATATGGGCAAGGTTCGCGATTATCAAAAACTGGCGCACGCGATTTTAGAAGCGGTTGGAGGAGAAGAGAATATCATCAGTGCTGTTCGATGCGCTACACGACTTCGTCTTGTCTTAAAACGTTCAGATCCAGTAGCCAAAGAAACGGTCAGTGCATTACCTGGCGTCATTACGGTCGTTGAGTCTGGCGGGCAATTTCAAATCGTCATTGGTCAACACGTTGGAGAAGTCCATCAAGAATTTGTGAAACTCGTCGATCTAGAGCAACCGGACACGGAAGAGGCACCGAAAGGGACGGTCCTTAACCGAATCATAGCGACGATGTCAGCCGTTTTTGCACCGTTCGTTTATATTTTAGCTGCAGCAGGGATTCTGCAGGGAACATTGATTTTAGCGACACTTGCTTCCGGCATTCGCGAAGACAGGTACTTATGAAGTCTTCAGCTTCATCTCATGGGCACCATTTACGTTCTTGCCGATTTTCATTGCCATCACGGCAGCGAATCATTTTAAGGTCAACGCCTTCATCGCGGTCGCCTGTATTGCGGCACTTGTCAGTCCAACATGGGCAGATATCGCAGCACGCATCACGGCTGGTGAATCCATCACGTTCCTAGGAATCGCTTTATCCGGTACAACGTATACGTCATCGGTCTTACCGCCATTATTCCTCGTCTGGATTTTGTCCTATGTCGAGCGATTCCTGAACAAGACGATTCATGAAGTCATTCGTCCGTTGTTCGTTCCATTCTTCAGTATGGTATTGATGGTGCCGCTTACGATTCTCTTGATCGGACCGATCACGACACTTGGTGCAGAAGGGATCGCAAACGGGTATAACTACTTAGCGGAGAATGCTCCTGCGGTTGCTGGTCTCATCATCGGTGGATTCTGGCAAGTCATCGTCATCTTCGGTGTCCACTGGGGTGTCACGCCGATGGTGCTCGCGAACTTTGAACAATATGGACGCGACTCGTTCCAGGCCTACCAAACGATTGCCGTCATCGCCCAAATCGGTGCCGTCATCGGAGTCATCTTGAAAGCACGCAACAAAGAAACGAAAAAAGTCGGAGTCTCGGCCGGACTGACAGGTATCTTCGGTATCACGGAACCGGCTATCTATGGGGTGACGCTCCGCTTTAAGAAACCGTTCATCTATGGCTGTATCTCGGGAGCAATCGGTGCTGTCACGGCAAGTTTCTTTAAACCATATTACTTTGCCTATGCTGGATTACCGGGACCATTGACGCTCGTCAACGGCATCGATTCCGACTATCCATCGTCGATCATCGGCTTATTGATCGGAACGGCGATTGCCTTGATTCTACCTATCGTCTTGATTCAAGTGTTCGGCTTCGGGGAGCAGGCTGCTCCGGTCGTAGCGCCTGCAAGTACAGCGACACCAGTTGCAAAACAAGAAGTCAGCGCAACTCTGACAAATGAAGAGACGCTTCGCGCACCACTTGAAGGAACGATTGTTGCTTTATTAGATGTACCGGATCCTGTATTTGCTTCCGGTGCGATGGGACAAGGGGTAGCGATTCGTCCGACGAACAACCGGGTCACGGCTCCGTTTGACGGTACTGTCGTCATGGTCGCCCCATCAGGTCACGCGATCGGATTACGCTCGACGAGTGGTGTCGAAGTTTTGATCCATATCGGTCTTGAGACCGTGACGCTCGACGGTAAACCGTTTACGCTTCACGTCAAAGAAGGCGAATCCGTGACGACAGGCGAGCTCCTCGTAACGTTTGATGCGACAGCGATTGAAGCGAATGGACTCGAGACGATCACGCCAATCATTATCACGAACACTCAGAGTTATGCACAAATCCTACCGACGGACGAGACGGTCACGACGGCAAACACACAGATCTTGACGATCATCAAGTAAGAGAAATAGAAGGAGGACATGAAGATGAAGACATTACCAAATGATTTCCTATGGGGCGGTGCGTTAGCAGCGCATCAATTCGAAGGCGGCTGGAATGCTGGCGGAAAAGGACCGAGCGTCGTTGATGTATTGACGGCAGGAGCACACGGTGTAGCACGGCGCATCACGGATCAGGTAGAGGAGAATGAATTCTATCCGAATCACGAGGCGATTGATTTTTATCACCGTTATAAAGAGGACATCGCCTTGTTCGCTGAGATGGGACTGAAATGTCTCCGGACGTCAATCGGGTGGAGTCGGATTTTCCCGAACGGAGACGAGGCAGAACCGAACGAAGAAGGACTGAAGTTTTATGATGACGTTTTCGACGAATTACTGAAATACGGCATCGAACCGATCATCACGCTGTCGCACTTTGAGATGCCGCTCCACCTCGCACGTGAATACGGTGGATTCCGCAACCGGAAAGTAGCGCTGTTCTTCGAAAAATTCGCGGAAGTCTGTTTCACGCGTTACAAAGACAAGGTCAAGTACTGGATGACGTTCAATGAGATTAACAACAAGATGGACGTCAGCAATCCATTATTCCTCTGGACGAATTCCGGTGTCCTCCTTGACCCTAATGAGAACGCGATGGAAGTCATGTATCAAACGGGACACCATGAATTGCTAGCGAGTGCACTTGCCGTCGCGAAAGGGAAAGCGATCAACCCGGACTTCGAAATCGGAGCAATGGTTTCGCACGTACCGATATATCCGTACTCATCGCATCCGGAAGATATTCTACTTGCTGAGACATCGATGCGTCAGCGCTATTTCTTCCCGGACGTCCAAGTCCGCGGCTACTATCCGTCTTATGCGTTGAATGAGTTCAAACGGGAAGGGTATGATATTCCGCTCCTAGACGGTGACTCAGAAATCTTGCGAAACGGTACGGTCGACTATCTCGGATTCAGTTACTACATGTCGACAACCGTCAAACATGATGCTGTCGTCAATAACACGGGCAACATCGTCAACGGTGGTCTCGCGAATGGTGTCGAGAACCCATATATCCAGTCGAGCGACTGGGGCTGGGCGATTGATCCGGTTGGTCTGCGCTATGCGATGAATCGTCTGTACGACCGCTATCAGATTCCGTTGTTCATCGTCGAGAACGGCTTTGGTGCGATTGATACGATCGAGGATGGTCAAATTCATGACACGGCGCGAATCGATTACTTGCGTGCGCATATCGAAGCGTTCAAAGCAGCCGTGCTCGAAGATGGCGTCGAATTGATCGGCTACACGCCGTGGGGCGTCATCGATATTGTCTCTTTTACGACAGGAGAGATGAAAAAGCGCTACGGCATGATCTATGTCGACCGGGATAACGAGGGCAACGGATCAATGGAACGGATGAAGAAGGATTCGTTTGACTGGTATCGTCACGTCATCGAGACGAACGGTGCTGCGTTATACGGTTCAGAGACGGCCAAATGATGATGTAAGAGGTAACGGAAAAAATCCGTTGCCTCTTTTTTTTAAGAATTAGAATGAAAAAGTAGTGGGGTATGGCACACTAAGGAAAAAACGGGGGACCGGTAAATGATCAAAAAACGCTATGCCGATCGACATGACTGGCGTCGCATCACACAACGACACTATGTTCATGAACAAGTAGAAAACGAAGTGTTTAACGGACATGTGACACTTCTTCAACTGATTGAAGTCGCTTCACCGTTAGATGTCCGTTATGGTGACGAAACGATTCGAATCGCTGACGCTGGTTACGTCTGGGTACAACAATTCCCAAGCGATGCTCATCATGCCGTGACCTCGATGTTTGACGCCACAGGTCAGTTGGTACAAACCTATATCGATATTTGTCTTCGTACCGGAGTGGAGGACGGACGAGTCTACTGGGAGGATCTGTTTCTCGATCTGATCGTTTTGCCATCAGGAGAAGTCTTATTAGTCGATGCGGACGAACTGGAAGCAGCGCAGGAGCAAGAGACGGTCTCACAAGCAGACTATGCGCTCGCTTGGGCAGAAGCAAAGCAACTCCAGAACCAACTACAAGACGGGTCTTTTCCGCTAGTCGCGCATGCAGAAGTGATGAAAAGGCAGTTAGAGCAGCAACTCAAGCAGGGAACACCGCGTTGACGGGGTTCCCTGTTTTTTAGGCATGTTGTTCTTCTTTCACTTCGTCCGTTGTAAAATACTGTTGCTTGTGCGGGAGGAGAACCAATCCGAGAAAACAGATTGTCACGATCACGAGGAGGCAGGCAAATAGAATCGTACTGAAGCGAATCGACCAAATATCGCCGAGTAGACCAATGCTGACGATTGCTAGAATCTGTAGCAGACTGACGCCGACACCGTAAAGACTCGTAAAGCGTCCCATCAAATGAAGCGGAATATTCGTCTGTTGGAACGTCAGAAAACCGGTTCCTGCAAATGCGTGGAAACCTCCGAGCAACAAGAAACCAGTACAGACGATTGAAAACGAATTTGCACTTGCGTACAGCATATAACTGATAGCGACAAACGTATAGCCAATCGTCAGCATCGTCCGAACGGAAAGGGTTTTAGCGAAACGAGCAACGATCCAGCTACCGGCAACAGAACCAATCCCCGTCAGGCTCATGAGTAAGCCGTAGTCGGTTTCCGATAAGCCGATGCTTCGCTGTAAAAAGATGACTTCTTGCGTATCGAGTGCAAGCGTCGCAATCATCATTAGCATCGCGAGGATATATAATCCCGTCACGTAGCGTGCGCTTTTGCTGAACTGATAGACAAGCTGCCAATCGGATATGATGTCTTGCAGCCGCATCCCTCGTTCGACTGAAGCGGTAATACGCGGCAAGCGCATCAGCAGGACGGCTGAACCAAGAAACGAGACAGCGTTGAGGCAAATGGCAACGTCGGCAGAAGCAACATAGAGCAGTCCTCCAGCGAGAGCAGGACCAACTAAAAAGGCACCAGACGTGATCAGACTACGATAGGCATTAAACGACGTCCGATCGTTTTGCGGAACAAGCGTCGTGATGTAGGTCAACGTTGCCGGTTCAACGACCGCTTTGATGATAGCTAAGGCAATCAAATCGATGTAAAGCAACGATAATGGTAGAAATGGCATGATACCGATTAAGAAAACACGCAACAAATCAGTCTGAATCAACAGTCGACGTAAGTCGGATCGGTCGACCCAACTTCCTGCGAACGACTTGATGACGAGAGAGACGACTGGACTGATGATCCACAGCGCAGCAACAGCGGATGCGGAGCCGGTTAAGCGATAAATATGAACGTTGATCGCAACGAGATAAATGAAGTCGCCAAACTGCGAGATACCGAGAGCACTTAGAAGCGTCCGTTCACGAGAAGACATCACAGCATCCTTTCTTACATCATTTTCCAATAGTATACCAGAAAATTCAGATAACGTTTTCATATATCTCTATACTTTTTAAGAAAGAGTGGGTATACTTGGAAAAAATGAAAGGAAGAAGGGTTCGATCATGTTAACGACCATCGATTTATATCAAGCTTTGCCTATACTTGAAACGGAACGGCTCCGTTTGCGACCAGTTCGCACGGAAGATGCAGCAGATATCTATGCCTATACGAAAGATGAAGAGACAGCAAGATATGTCAGCTGGCATGCGCATAAAAGCCTTACGGATTCTGAACAATTCGTCGAACACATCCTTCGCCAATACGAACTAGGGAATCCGGCACCATGGGCAATCGAAGACAAAACGAGCGGACGGGTCATCGGAACGATTGATTTCATCAAAGTCTCGTTTGAGCAACACCAAGCAGAACTCGGTTATGCGCTGTCGCGCGACTACTGGGGAAAGGGTTTGATACCGGAAGCAGCAGCGCGTCTTGTGCAGTACGGTTTCGAGACGCTCGGTCTTGAACGTATTCAAGCACGCTGTTTTGTTGCGAATGACGGATCAGCTCGTGTCATGGAAAAGATCGGCATGACATTTGAAGGCGTCTCTCGGAGTGCTTTGTACGTTAAAGAGCGTTTCTGGGATTTAAAGATTTATGCGATCACACGTAGTGATTATGAAGGAAGGTAAGAGATGGGTTCACGGCTAATGCATGCCTATATCGGACAATGATTGATTATGTTACTACCGTAAATTGAGCCTGCTCGATTCCTTCTAAATAGAACGATATGAAGAACGAACGCATCCACTCAGCATAAGATGCGTTTTTTCTTTATTCATTTTTTTAAATTTTTAATTCAAAGCAAAATACTCGGAATAAGTTTAAATGTATGCTATATTGGAAATAAGAAAAGTAAGGAAGTAAGGAATACAAGAAAAACACAGGAAGAAGGAAGTTCGTAATGGAGCTATCAAAGTTAACGTCAAAAGGACAGATCACCATCCCTAAAAAAATTAGGCAAGCCTTGCAAGTGGAGGAAGGAGATCGCGTGGCATTCATTGAGGAGGACGGATTTGTCATCATGGCGAAAGCGGATTTGAAACAGCTGCATGATCTTCAAGATATATTGAGTGATGAGACGTTCAAGGCGCTCATCCACAAAGCGAATCACCATTTGTAAAATTTAAAAATAGGAGGAAATATAACATGGATATGCGAGAAGTGGATTTACCAGGAATCGGGCGGAAGTTCGAAGGCATCACGACACGAGGAGATAAGGTGGTCGTCATCGTTCACGACGACGGACGTCGAGAGGTCCATCATTATGATGACGATGATTTTGATGAGAGCATCTCGAGTGTGACGTTTAATGACGCAGAAGCTCGTCAAATGGCAGGAATTCTCGGAGGACTGTCTTATAAGCCGAAAGATCTCGAAAAAATCGAATTAGCATTTGATGATCTTGTGATCGAATGGTTTAAAGTCGGTCAGGATTCAAAAGTCAACAATCGAACGATCGGGGAACTCGATGTCCGCAACCAGTACGATATCTCGATTATTGCCGTGCTCAAGCATGACCGTTCAAAATCGCTGAATCCTGGACCAGAAACGCGTCTTGAAGTGGGAGATACGATCGTCTTATCAGGTGAGCGTCAAAACGTCCGTCACATCACGAAAGCATTATTCTCAATCGAAGGAGGCGGATAATATATGGATCATCTCATATTTGAAGTCGGTACCGCGCTTATCTTAGTGGCGATCGCGGCATTGCTCGCGAATAAACTTAACTTCTCGATCATTCCGTTTTTAATTGTTTTAGGAATGATTGTTGGACCGCACGCTCCGACAATCGGGATACTAGACTTCAAGTTCATCGAAAGTGCTGAGTTCATCAGTTTTCTCGGACGAATCGGCGTCCTGTTCCTTTTATTCTATCTCGGACTCGAGTTCTCGATTGGTAAATTGATCCGATCTGGGAAATCAATCGTTACGAGTGGAACGATTTATTTATCCATTAACTTTACGGGTGGCCTACTCTATGGATTCATCGCTGGGTTCCCACTTTACGAAGTGTTGATCATCGCTGGAATCATCACGATTTCATCGAGTGCGATCGTCGCAAAAGTCTTAGTCGACTTACGTCGGACTGGTAATACGGAAACAGAATTGATCCTTGGGATCATTATGTTCGAGGATATCTTCCTAGCAGTTTACTTGTCTGTTTTATCTGGACTCTTGCTTGGTGACGGAACAACCTTAATGTCTTCTGTCACATCGATTTTGATTGCTCTTGGTTATATGTTGTTGTTCTTCATCATTGCTCGAAAAGCGACACCACTCTTGAACAAAATGCTAAAAATAGCTTCGGATGAAGTCTTCATCATCGTCGTCTTTGCTTCCCTGTTCTTCGTTGCTGGTTTTTCGGAAACGATTCATGTCGCAGAAGCAATTGGTGCCTTGTTACTCGGTCTCGTTTTCTCGGAAACCGATCAAGGAGAGCGGATTGAACATCTTGTCGTACCGTTCCGTGACTTCTTCGGCGCCATCTTCTTCTTTAGTTTCGGATTGAGTATCGATCCGACGATGCTCTTAGATGCTGTCTGGCTCGCACTTGGTGCTGTCGTCATCACGATTGTCGGAAACTATGTCGCGGGAATGATTGCAGGACGCAAAGCAGGACTTTCGCATAAAGCTTCATCGAACATCGGCTTAACGATCGTCTCGCGGGGAGAATTCTCGATCATCGTCGCAAATCTCGGAATCGCTGGTGGATTGATGGACATCTTGTCCCCATTCTCGGCTCTGTATGTCTTGATTCTCGCGATTCTCGGACCACTGATGACGAAGGAATCGAAACGCATTTACAACGTCATGAATAAAATCTTCAAATGGACGGAACCAAAAGAGAAAAAGACAAAGAAAAATGCGTAATACGATGTAAACGAACAGCCAGTTCGGATTTCTCGAACTGGCTGTTGTTTTGTTTAAGTCAAGACATCATATGTCGCCATCAGGAATTGTCCCGATTGACGACTGCCCTTCAAGTGAAGTTTCGTTTCAACGGTTCCTTCTGGGAATAACGGGATACCCGTTCCGAGAATGACAGGGGCAATCGCGAGTTCGATTGAACTGACGCACTGTAACCGTAGCGCTTCTTGAATCAATTCGCCACCACCAACAAGCCAGACCTTGCCATCAATTGTCGGTGTGATCCGCTCAAGTAATTGATCGAGCGGTTCATCCGTATAGGTGACCGTCTCTGACGTTCGTTGCGTCCGGCTGTAAATATAACTTGGAATATCCGCGTATGGATACGTCTCGCTGTGTTGAAGGACTTCCTCATACGTTTTTCGACCCATGATGACGGCACCAATCTGTTCATAAAAAGCTTGATAACCATTATCACCGTCTCCAGCAACAGCAAATAACCAGTCGAGTGAACCATCGTGTCTGGCAATTTTTCCATCAAGACTACAAGCGATATAAAGAACGGTCGTAGGTTGTGACATCCATAATTCCTCCTTTTGCATCGTGTGACTTCATCTTAGCGTATAATGACGACAAAAGATGTCGCCATTATAGGAGGAACTGTATGAATACGAGACAATAGCGTTTAGTACGCTTGTTAAACCGGGGCGAACACTTCTCTGCACGGATGCTCGCGGAAGAATGTCAGGTGTCGATCCGGACGATTCAACGAGACATGACGGTACTTGAAGCAAATGGTTATCCAATCTATAGCGAACCTGGCGTAGCAGGGGGGTACCGGATGTTGCCACATCGGAACATGCCGCCACTCGTTTTGACGGATGAAGAGACGATTGTCTTCTTCATCCTTCTGGAATGGATTAGTCAGATTCCTGATTTTCCATTCGGAACGATTCGTCAGGAAGTCGCTGAACGCTATGCGAACGAGTTACCGAAAATGACGGAGCAACAGATCGTAAAATGGAAAGACCGCTTTCGCTTTCAAGCGGTTGATACACCACCGTCGCCGCAAAATCCTGCGTTACTCGACTTGTTAGAGAGCGGACGGATGGGGAATATTCTCTATGAGACGACAAAAGGACGACGCATGATCGTCGTAGATCCGATTGGTTTATCGTTCGAACAGAATCGCTGGTACTTCTATGGACAGACGAATCGAGGGTATCGCCAGTTCCGTGTTGATCGGATCAAAGACGTGACGCTTCATGAGTTGCCAGCAACCGAGTTAACTTTTTCAGATTTGGAACAAGATATGACACGTGTACCGATGACGACGGTGAAACTGGAAGTATCACCATTAGGCGAACGGTTGCTAGAGGGGATTTTACCAATTCAGTCGGAACGAACATGGTTGGTTCCGGAAACCGAACTGCCGTATCTCGGACGCCAATTGATGCGGCTCGGTCCGGAAGTGCGAGTCCTTGAACCACTCGAACTTAGGGAGCATTTGATTCGTCAAGCAGCAGAAATGATTGCTGTGCAGCGGTCCGATAAGGCGCTCGGACAGGATTGATTAAAAAACTATGTTAGGATATAGGTAGAAAGAAACAATAGAGGAAGGGGTCTTCCATGGAAACACTATCATTGATTTTATTGATGCTTGCCCTCATCTTATTGACGCAAGTCATCGGACATTACATCCGTTTCATCCCAACGGCATTGATTCAAATCATTGCCGGAACCGTCGCCGCTCTCCTAATGAGTGGTTTGACGATCGAGGTCGAATCCGAGTGGTTCCTCCTCTTATTCATTGCGCCATTACTTTATAACGATAGTTCTCACTTCCCACGAGAAGATTTATGGCGGATGCGGACAGCGATCTTCGGGAACGCAATCATCCTCGTCTTGTTGACGACGATCGTCGGAGGGTACTTCATCAACTGGTTGATTCCGGTCATTCCAGTCGCTGCTGCGTTTGCTTTGGCTGCAATTTTATCGCCGACGGATCCGATTGCCGTCAACGGGATCGCGAAACGTGTCCAGATTCCAGAACAGATTCTGACGCTCGTTCGCGGAGAATCGTTGATTAATGACGCATCGGGACTCGTTGCGTTTAGTTATGCGGTTGCTGCTGTCGTCACGGGGTACTTCTCGCTTCAAAGTGCGACGACTGAGTTCTTCTACATGTTCATCGTCGGAGCGGTGATCGGATTGACGATCTCACTCGCCATGAACTTTCTCAAGGTTCGTTTGCGTCGCGCCGGCATTGAAGACGTTGTCTTTTATGCCTTGCTGCAAATCTTGACGCCGTTCATCATTTTCTTCATCGCTGAAGAAGGGTTTCATGCGTCAGGCGTCATCGCCGTCGTCACAGGTGGTATCTTGCACGCCTTGATCAAAGAACGAACAGAAACGTTCTTTGCGCAAGAGCAGACGTTGACGGATAACATCTGGACGATGATTGCGTATACGCTAAACGGGATCATTTTCTTATTGCTCGGTTTGACATTGCCAGAAGCGACACGCGAGATTTTTGCGGATGACGCGATCAACAACTGGCGTCTCATGTTATATGTCATCGAAATCGGTTCATTCATTCTTGCGATCCGTCTCGTTTGGACGATGTTCTTCAATTGGTTCGATCATCGGTTCTTCAAAAAAGAGGACCGGGAACACCGTCGACCATCATTCAAGCAAGATTTGATTACGACACTAGTCGGAGTTCGCGGAACGATCACGATGGTCGGGGTGTTATCATTACCATTCCTGACGGAGTCCGGTGAAGCCTTCCCGGAACGCTCGCTAATCATCTTCCTTGCAGCGGGTGTCATCATCTATACGCTCGTTCTCGCGACGATTCTTTTACCGGTCTTGAACCGGGGCGAAGCGTCAACACCAATCGCACTCGACTTGAACGCTCAAAAACAACGGATGATTCGCCGGGCAATCTCAGAAATCAAACAAGTGACGGACGAAGACAATGCAGTCGTTGCGTTTGATCTCCTTAATGAATATCATGTTATGCTTCGGTTATTGCGAGCGCAGGAGAAGAGTCAGGAAGAACTAAACCAGTTCAATGATCAATTAAAAGCCCTACGTCTTGAAGCAGTTCAGTGGGAGAAGGAAGAATCGAAACGCTTCGTTGCTGAGCATAAGGTACCGGATTTATTGAAGAAGGATGTCTTCCGCTCAATCGAAAACCGTCGTAAGGCGATCGGCAAAGATTCGCGCTTCCAGATCGTCCAACCGATTCGTAAACTCTGGTGGAAACGGAAACGATCGAACATGTCATCTGACGCGTTGATTCAAATGACGCAAGTCGAGCATGAACTATATGAAAAGGTGATGGGCACAGTCATCGAACGTCTCGAGAATTGCCGCACGTCTTATCCGCCAGACGTCGTTCAAAGTGTGCTTGAGTTCTATAAGCGACTCCGCTTCAAACATACGCGCTGGTCGTCACCAATCGGTGGCAAGGACGTCGATCAACAAAAAGAAGAACTTTGCTTAAAAGCAATCGAAGTTCAGCGTCTTGAAATCGCCAATATGTCAAAAGAAGGCGATCTCTCGAAGGAAGAGGAGAAGGAGTTACGCCGCTTCATTCACTACATCGAGAGTGTCGTTCTCTACGAATACGTTGAATAATATTTATCAAAAGACAAGAAGAGCAATCTTTGAATGCTCTTCTTGTCTTTTTTTATAAAGTGACTCGAGTATCTACTTCTGAAAAAATAAAGCGAGTAACCGTATGGGCATATGGATGGATTTGTTCAATAAAAAATTCCGCCTCTTGGAACGTTTGGAAATGTAACTTTAGCATGAAGCAAGAATCACCAGAAATTCGATAGCAAAAGTCAACGTTCGAAAGTTGCTGTATGTACTTTTTGAATCTATCATAGCGCCCTTCTTTAATGGTTGCTTCTACTAAGCATTCAATAGGGGAACCTAACTTTTCGTAATCGATTTTTAAACTGTATTCTTTAATGAGTCCAAAAGATTCCATTTGTCGGACACGCTCTGTTACGGAAGGAGCTGATAAATTAATTCGTTTAGCTAATGAACGCATCGACAGTCGACTATCTTGAGCCAGTTCATTTAATATTTGTCGATCAATCATATCGATTTTCAAATGTAAATCCTCCTTCAAAATAAGTTGTTGGATATAAAGTATTAGTTCAATATTTGTTTTAAATGAAATGTGATAATTTTTAATCATTATATAAAATTATTGTAGAAGGAGTGAATAAAATGACAAAAATACCTTTATCCCAAATAGGAGAAACACCATTTCAAAAATTATTAGGTCATAATCCTAAAATCTTATCCAGTTGGACAAGGCTAGAAAAAGATTTGATTGAAGAGGGAGCCTTAAGTTCGGATGTGAAAGAACAAGTTAGAAGAACATTAGCGCAATCAAATGGATGTGCATATTGCAAGGCAAAAGGAAAGCCGAAGAAAAAAATGATGGATGAAAAAATGATTTTAGCAACTGGATTTGCAGATCTTTTTTTAAAGGTGAAAGGAAATATCCCTGATTCAATATTTTTACTCATGAATGAAACATTTACTATTCCAGAAATCAGTGAATTATGTGCGTTCATTACGTTTTGTACAGCATCTCAATACTACGGAGCAATCATGAATTTACAGCCAATTGATAGTCCCTGATTTTACTTTTTTTGCACACTTTTATATTTTTTCTTTAGTGCATTCTGAACAGTCCATCTTTGATGTTCATGAAATAGATGATCGATTGCATCAGCCGGATCGATCCATTGTAAGACATGATCATCCTCGATTGGACTTTGTACTTCCTCTCCAGCATCACAACGATAGAACTGCCCTTCGTTCAAATAATATGTCGTTTCATTTTGTGAATAGAAATATTGATTGGCTCGTCCGATGAAATCACCGATATTGACGTCCATTCCCGTTTCTTCAAGTACCTCTCTTTTTAAACATTCTTCTGGCGTCTCATTGGCCTCAATACCGCCACCCGGAAGAAACAACTTGCCGTCCTTTTTTTGAATGACGGCGATTTTATCTGTTTGAGGATCGCACATGACCGCATAAACAGCAGATCTCGTGATGTAGTGTTGATTCTGTTCTTTCTGCCCGAAAGTGATGACATCCATTTTTCCGTAGCTCCTTTCCCCTAAAATTGTTCGATGTCAATCATACCTTAAATGTCGTATGCAAGCATCAGCCGTACAAAAACCCTCATTTCGATATAGAAATGAGGGGTGACCTATGAGCAAAGATCGTTTGTTTCAAGCGAAATTTTTAATCGATTAACCGAGTGACAAGTATTTGACCTCGAGATAATCTTCGATGCCGTAGACGCCACCTTCGCGGCCAAGACCACTCTCTTTATAGCCACCAAATGGAGCTTGTGCAGCAGATGGTGCGCCATCGTTCAGACCAACGATTCCGTATTCGAGTCGTTTTCCGAGTAGCAACGCTTCATCGATGCGTTCTGAGAACGCGTAAGCTGCAAGTCCGTATGGTGTGTTGTTCGCCCGTTCGATGACTTCATAGAGTGTCTCAAAAATAGAGATCGGTGCGAGCGGACCAAACGTTTCTTCCTGCATGCAGAGCATGTCTTCCGTGACATTGGCAAGTACCGTTGGTGTAACGAAATAGCCGACTGTTTCGTCAATCGTACCACCTGTCAAAATTGTTGCCCCTTTTGCGACAGCGTCATCGATGTGTGCTTTGACTTTCGCGACGGCTTTCGCATTAATCAATGGACCGACTGTCGAATCAGCGTCCATGCCGTTCCCGACTTGTAATTGTTTGACGGCAGCTGTGAACTTTTCTGTGAATGCGTCAAGAACCGATGCTTGCACGTAGAAACGATTCGTTGCGACACACGCTTGACCACCGTTGCGGAATTTCGAGCGCATCGCACCTTCGACGGCTTTGTCGAGATCTGCGTTTTCAGTGACGATGAAAGGTGCGTGACCACCGAGTTCAAGTGACAATTTTTTCATCGTATCGGCTGCTTGGCGCATGATCAATTTCCCGACGGCTGTTGAACCTGTGAACGTGATTTTGCGAACACGGGAATCTGCTTGCCAGACGCCACTAATGGTTGCTGCATCACCTGTTAGCACGTTGATGACACCTTTGGGGATACCTGCTTCTTCTGCTAGTTCAACGAGGCGAAGTGCCGTAAACGGTGTCTCTTCCGATGGTTTAAGGACGATCGTACAACCCGCTGCAAGAGCCGGTGCGAGTTTACGTGTGATCATCGCTGCCGGGAAGTTCCACGGTGTGATTGCTGCAACGACACCAACCGGTTCTTTTTCGACGAACAGTCGCTTTCCTGGAACGGAAGCCGGAATCGTTTCACCGTAAATCCGACGTGCTTCTTCAGCGTACCAACGGACATATTGATTGCCGTAATCGACTTCACCGAGCGCTTCGACATACGGTTTCCCTTGTTCCGTCGTCATGATTCGGGCGAGTTCCTCGCGGTGTTCATTGATCAAGCGATACCATGCGTCGACTAAATTCGCACGTATGTCTGCGGTTTCGTTTGACCACTTCACGAATGCTTCGCTCGCTGCATCAACGGAACGTTGTGCGTCTTCCGCTGAACTTGCCGGAACATGTCCGAGCAACGTTTTCGTTGCTGGGTCGTATACCGGAATCGTTTCTGTTGTGTCATACCATTCACCATTAATTAAGTTCTTTTCAATCATCTTGTTGCACCTCCGTGAATTTCGTTACGTTCTTTATTAAACACCTCAAGACGAGTGAACGGAAGTTCCGCTTTGGATGGACTGTCATAACGAAACGGAATGACTCAACATAATAGTTAATCGACTGAATAATCGGGAACAGATACAATATATGGGGAATCAAAATGTCAAAATTGATAAAGGGGTCGAAAGAAATGAAACGGAACTGGATCATTGGCGGTATGACGATGAGCCTTCTACTAAGTGGATGTGGGGGAAGCGAAGTCGCCGAGAAAAAGTCTGAAAAACCACGAGAAACTGAACAAAAAAGGCAAGCTACTCAGCAAGCATACATAGAAAAGACGATACAGCGTGCCGGGCGTTACGCTGCCCAGTACGATTATGAGCGAGCAATCAAGGTATTAAAACCTGTACGCACAAAAGAGACGATACAAAGAACGAAAGAATACGAACAGAAAAAGCAGGCGCTCCTGCCTGTGACGAAACCTGTGCCGCATCTCTTTTTCCATTCATTGATTGCCGATCCAAAACGAGCATTTGACGGCGACCGGAAGGAAGCAGGATACGATGATTACATGGTGACGCAACAGGAGTTCGAACGAATCTTAGATGCGTTATACAAAAACGATTACGTACTCATTCGACCGACGGATTTAGCAAAAGAGATGAACGGCAAGATCGTCGAGACACCCGTCCGTTTACCAAAAGGAAAACAACCGCTCGTTCTTTCTCAGGACGACGTCAATTATTATGAATACATGGAAGGGGATGGATTTGCGAAGAATTTGAAAGTGAAGGATGGTAAAATCGTCAACGAGATGGTCGGAAAGCCGGATGGTGCTTATGATCTTGTACCGCTCGTCGATGCGTTCGTCCAGTCTCATCCTGACTTTTCCTATAAAGGAGCAAAAGGGTTGCTCGGTATCACAGGTTACAACGGGGTACTCGGGTATCGTTCTTCTTACAATCAATACGGACATATTAAACAGGTTGAAACGGCTCGAAAACAAGCGAAACAGACCGCTGTCGCGTTAAAACAAGACGGCTGGCAGTTCGCGAGTCATACGTACGGACATATTTGGGTCGGGAAAGAATCAGTCACGACGATTCGCGCTGATCTTAAACGCTACAAACAGGACGTTGCACCGCTGATCGGAAAAACGACGCAATTGATTTATCCGTACGGCAGTGATGTCGGGGATTGGCACGATTATTCGGGTGAGAAATATCGTTTGCTTATCGATAGTGGGTTCCGTTATTTCTTCAATGTGGATGCGAGTCAACATGCGTGGAAACAAGTTGGACCCGACTACTTCCGCCAAGCTCGAATCAACGTTGATGGGATTCGTTTACGTCAAGCCGTTGCTGGAAAGACGAGTGTCCTCGATCCATTCTTTGATGCGAAAAAGGTCTTTGATCCAGCGCGACCGGAACGGAAGTGAGTGATTGAAAACTAGTTAATCCATCGAGTAAAGCAATTAAAACGGTAGTGGATGCGTCCCGTCCTGATCTGTAAATTGATACGTCTTCGCGAGATCGGCAACGAAGATGGCTTGTCCAGAATAACGGCTAACGGCGTCATCCGCCATCAGCGCTGCAACGGCTCGTCCGATATAGGTCGTCGATTCTGTCGCGGCACTCGCGAATCCAGCATCGACGACCCGTTTCGTTCGCATGAAACCGGGGCAGAGCGCGATGACAGAAATGGTCGTCTGAGCTAACTCCTGCGCCATGACGTGTGTCATTCGATTAATCGTTTGCATCGCCAAATCATAATAGAGGTTTCCTGCCACTTGATCTGGAGCGAATGACGTCAGATTGATGACGAGCGCGGCTGGACTTTGTTGTAGCAATGGCATCGCAGCCCGAATCGTCCACAAATACGCTTTTGGTCCGGCAGACATCATCGCGTCCCAATGTTCTGGTGGTCGCTCCCAAAACCGTCGTCCGGTTCCAGACGGCAAGTGGCTTTCCGAACCACCGAACACGCAGTTGACGAGGAGATCGATTCGACCATGTTGGTGTTGAATCTGCTGAATCAGACGATTGATGTCCGTTTGATTCGTATGGTCACAAACGACGGGGATGCCAAGTCCTCCGCGTGCTGTGACACCAGCAACTGTCTCTTCGATCGTCTCTCTACGGTTGTCCGTTGTCTGTTCGTTCGTACTCCGCCCGGTGACGTAGACAATCGTTTCAGCGTCACCCAAGGCATAAGCGATGCCACGTCCGGCACCACGGGAGGCGCCAGCGACGAGTGCAATCCGTTTTGACATGATGAAACTCCTTTCAGATACGAGAAGACGGATGGGCAGATGCGCATCCGTCTTCTTCTGTCTTTAAAAGCCTTTAATCGTCATTCCACCATCGACATAAAGCGTTTGCCCGGTCACGTAACGGGCTGCAGCAGACGATAAGAAGACAGTTGGTCCAACCAGTTCTTCTAATTCACCGACCCGACCGAGCGGTGTCACGTCAACGATGTCCTGCAGGTATGTAGGATCTTTTAGTAAGGGTTCCGTCAGCGGTGTTTTAAAATACCACGGTCCGATCGCATTGACACGAATGTTTTGTGGTCCCCATTCAAGCGCCAGTACTTTCGTCATCTGAATCATTGCCGCTTTCGTCGTCGCATACACGACGCCGGTCCGTAAGGCGACGTGACCAGCAACCGAGGCGATGTTCAGAATGCTTCCACCTGTTTCCTGCATCCGTTTCCCAATTTCTTGAGCGAAAAAGAAGGCGGATTTCAGATTCGTCTGTTGGATCGTTTCCCACTCGTCTTCTGTTACATCGAGTGCCTTCGAGCGAATGTTCATTCCGGCATTGTTGACGAGCCCATCAATCTGCGGTACTTGTTCGTAGGCACGAGCTACCGTCTCGACGACTTGTTTCCGATCAGTGATGTCGCACGGGAAGATGTAAGCCGTTCGACCGAGTCGTTCGATTTCTTGTGCCGTCTCCTTCAAGTCCCTTTCTGTCCGGGCGACGAGAATGATGTTCGCACCTGCTTCTGCCATCCCGATGGCGAGCGCGCGTCCAATGCCTCGACCAGCTCCTGTGATAAGAAATGTCTGATCGGTCAACGAAAAACTTGGAAGATACATGATGTCACGTCCTTTAAATGAGAGTCACTACTTACTCTAATGAAAAATTGACTGAAAAGAAAGAAAAATCACTTCGTGGTACAGTATAGATGGTAAAATATTGAAAAGGAGGGATAGGATGAAGCGTGGGTTAGTTGTGACATTATGTATAGCACTCGTAAGCCTTGCTGCGATTCAACTGGTCGGTACGGAAGTCTATCGTTATTTCTTTTATGATCCGGCAACCTATCAAGCCAGATTTATGTTTGATGGAAGCGGAAAAGAAGAAGGGAAACCGACCAAACAAAAAATCGACATTCAAAGCGGGGGATTTGCGGATAAGGATGCATTAGGAGTTGTTACCTTTTACGGTGTCGTCGGTCTTGTCATACTACTGATCGTCCTCTTCAGTGTACGTTACTTCTTGAAGCGTTTGCAAAAACGACGCAGACGAGAGAATGTAATCGACGATTTAATGGAGCCGCCGCCAGTGTTTTCCCCAAATCGTTCGATACGACAAACACTTGTTAGTGAAAAATCAGAGTCAGAGATTCGCCGTCTGTTACAAACGTTCGATCGAAAACTGACACGACAAAAACGCCGCCGCTCTGAAGAGACGGTCGGCGAATGGTTACAGCGGATTGATGTCACGCTCGATCCATCGATCTATCATCTCGTCCGGTACGGTGAGACACCGGATTCAGAGATTTCACAAGATCAGGTCGATGATCTAAGACATGAACTACAAGTGCACCTTCAGCGCGACTGACCGAGTAAATCAAGCAGGATCGCATGATGGGAGGCGTCTCGTGAGACGAGTGACAATTTGCGGACGACATCAAGCCCGTCGACCGGTAACGTCTTGATTTCAGGTGACAGTCCGTCTTGAAAAATCTCCGGCAATAGAGCGATACCAAGTCCTGCACGGATGAAACCGAGGACGCTCGATCCGAATTCCATCTCGTTTTCTGCTTGATAGACGGCACCTCGCTCGATGAACGCGTCCTTTAGGATGTTCGTCGAATCGCAATCGATCGGAAGCGATAAGAAAGAGGCGTCACGAATTTGCTCAAACGCCACAGACGTACAGCCTATAAATCGTTCATCGTCTTGATGCACGTAAAGCAAAAAATTCTCCGTATACAAATGCGTCGTATGATACGGATGGACATGGTGACGATCGTCGAGTAAGACAGCATCATATCGGCGTTCTTCAAGACCTTGCATCAAATCGATCGTCGTATGCGCCGTCTTCAACTTGAGATCCGGGGCCGTCGCTTGACGCGAGACGTGACGGGGGAGATACGTCATCGCGACGCTTGGCCATGATCCGAGCGTCAGGGTCGTCCGTTCGTCGATCGTACCGATTCGTCGTTTCATCTGATCGATCCGGTCAAGCAGTTCACGACTCTCTTCAAAGACGATTTCGCCTGCAGACGTCAACGTGACACCATGTGCTGATCGATGCAACAGCGAGACTTCGAGCGCACTCTCAAGACTCTTGATTTGTTTACTTAATGCCGGTTGCGTCATATGCAGTACTTCACTTGCTTTCGTCAGGCTTCCGGTTTCTGCAGTGACGAGAAATGCTTCCATCCATTCGGTCTTCATTGGTTCACGCTCTTTTCATACAGGTTGTCTAGAACGTACGTTATTTGAACGCGTCTGACAATCATTTTGCACTTTTTATATTCTTGGTTTGGAATATTCTGAATTGGGAATATATAAAATAAAGAGGTGAACGGATATGAACGAGCGGATGTCCGCACGATTTTCAGCACTCGGCGACCCAATACGATTACAACTCATCGAAGCATTACGAAATGGTCCTCGCTCCGTCAATGAGTTAGCCGATCAACTACACTTACGCCAACCGCAAACCTCGAAGCACTTAAAGCTGTTGCTTGACGCAGAACTAATCACTGTCGAGCGACAGGCGAATCGTCGCTTGTATAGCCTTCGTCCAGAAGCTTTTCGAGAACTTGTCACGTGGAGTAACACAATGGCTCAGATGGAAGCACGCATGTATCGTCTAGATGAACATTTGCAGCGGATGCAATCATCCGCGAGGGGAGACGAGACGAATGAAAGAGGAACTGAAGACATCGATTGATGGTAAGGTGCTACGAATGGAATGGGTTTGTGAGGCGCCGCGAGATAGCGTCTTTGCCGCCTTCACGGAAAAAGAGCAACTCGAAGCCTGGTGGGGACCAGAAGGCTGGGAGACGACAATCAAGACGTTCGAATTTCAACCGGACGGCGTTTGGCATTATTGCATGCGGTGTGTCGATCCGACACAAGGTGATTTTTATGGTATGGAGTCGTGGGGGAAAGCAATTTTTAGACATATCGATGCCCCAAACACCTATAGTCATGCCGATTACTTCTCCGACGCGTCAGGAGCTATCTCTGAAAATTTACCAGGTAGTGAAAATGTCACGACATTCATTGACCATGGAGAAACGACCTTGATTGTCTTTGAATCGACCTACGAAACGGAAGCAGCTGTGCAAGAAGTACTTGGTATGGGGATGAAGGAGGGCTTTACGTCGCAACTGTATCGCCTTGATCGTCTATTAGCGAAATAGTGAGAAGGAGTCGGTAAGGGATGTGGAAGCTCTGTCTTGTGGTATGTATGCTTTGTTTAGCTGGTTGCGGAAAGTACACGATGGAAGAGGCAAAGGAGAATGGTGACATCATCGTCCAGAATGGTATTACGAACAGCGACCGATTCGAGTCCTTTTTAAAGAAGTCAACGCAAGGCAAATCGGATCAGATTCAAATCACGTCGTTTACGACTGAAGGAGACACGGTGTTGTATGATGTCAAGTATGATGGTAAGTCGTATCAATACACGTCCGATTCATCGCGTGATCAGTTCGGTACAACAGACGATGATCGTAAAAACGAAGTCTGTAAGCGACTCGTCAAGACAAGCGAGAAGGAACAGTCGGTCTATACGTTACGTCAATGCGCTGAAGGAGCGGATCATGAGCTCTTACGATTGCCAAAACAATAATCAAAAAGGATCGTGTCCCGTCGAATCAATCAGCGGGCACGATCCTTTTTATTCGATGTCGAGACGACGCAAAGCTTCACGCCAACTTGAAAAACGTTCAATCAGTAATGTCAGTGAAGGTGCTTGGTGTGCACGTGCCCACTTAGCATACTGTTGACTCGTCAGTAGCGGTCCATGAGTTTCTGCCGCTTGTTTAAGTGCTTCTAGGCAGTCTTGATCAGTGAAGAAACCGTTCGAGGTGAGGTCGAAGTGTGCTAAAGCATTTTTCCACGTACCGAACCGACGAATGATCGTATTCGCACTTAACATCTCTGAATGTAAATCCCGTAATTCCGTGTAGGCGCGAATCGTCATGTTCGTTCCTTTTTGTGCGACATAAAAGGCGACGCTTTCTTCGATCGACCACCGTTTCGTTCGTTTGACCGCAGGCGGGCGATTCAACGTCATCCGGTCTTTCGTCGATAAGTGAGAAGCCTTGACGATGCCAGCTTTCTCTAAAAGGTGTGCCCACGAGCCGAATCGTGCATTGATTTCTTCAAGTGATGGGTAAGGAAGTTGAGCCGCTAACTTTTGATAATGGGTAGCTTTCATAGGTGAATGGTGCATTTGATGAAGACCTTGAATCAAGCGGATGATCTTCTCATCCGTTGCTAAGGTAGAAGTGGAAGTCGGATGTTGACGCATGCAAAATATCTCCCTTTTGAATGGTTGTTTCAATTAAAGGCTAGTGTAGCATGAGCGATTTCGCGAACATACTAACAATATCGTAAGGTAAGAAAAATAGCGCATTCTCATCCAGGAAATACAGGGGAATCAGGGAGGGAAAACGAATACAATATTATAGAAGAAAAGAGGGGGAAATAATCAATGACAGAAACACAGACGATTGATACGATGGAGGATATTTTAAAGATGCTCGACGCACGATTGCGTGAACCAGAACCGTTTTGGGACAAGTTCTATGAAAATCGGTCGAAACCGGTCCTGTTTTTTTTAGAACATTCCGGACGAGAACTTAGTTCGCTACGTCGAACAGGGTTGGATCTCGCCGGGAGACACACTCGATCTCGGTACAGGACCGGGGCGAAATGCGATCTATCTCGCAACACACGATTTCTCAGTGACTGGACTGGATCTTTCAGCAACCGCGTTAGAATGGGCAACGGAACAAGCACAACAGACTAGAGCGCATGTTGCGTTTCGAAAGCAAGATTTTCTAGAGACGACAGAACAGAATACATATGATTTCATTTACGATTCAGGCTGTTTTCACCATATGGCGCCACATCAACGTTTGACCTACGTGACGCGACTGAAAGAGATGCTACGACCAGGAGGATATTTTGGGCTGACCTGTTTTATTGCGAGCGGACCGCTTGGCGGATCGACGTTGACGGACTGGGAAGTCTGTCAGGAAAATAGTCTCCAAGGTGGACTTGGCTATACGAAAGAGCGATTACTCTCCATATTCGATGCATTCAACGTCATCGAACTAACAGAAATGAAACCCGTCGACAATCCAGAGGCATTATTTGGTCAGGCTGGACTGTGGACTGGTCTGTTTCGATTAAAGGATTGATTCGTCCGGCATTCGAGACGTAAACCAGTCTAGAAAGTAGTGGATATCCTCTAGCGAGACGATTTGGTGTGTATCGTATGCGGCGAACAATGACAAAAAGCGCGGTTCGTCAGGAAAATAATGAAACAGGATCGGTCGGAGTGTCTCTAGGTCATGCACGAAGCTTTGATCTTTCTCTAAGATGAGGTGATAGGCGCTCCGAACAATCCGTTTCACGATTGAATCCGAATCAAGCAGAGTGATCTGACATGTTTCTAGGAGAAATAAATCCGTTTTCAACTGTTCGCATAACCCACCGTTTAACGCGAAACCAAGAGCGCGTGTCGGACGAAGGAACAGAAATCGACTTTGGAGATTTTCGCCTGCCAAAAATAAGTTGACGGACTTCAACCAGACGCCCCAGCGAAGTGCTTCGTCATCCCGTATGACGTCGCCAAGCAGACCGATGTCATAATCGATTTTGGTGACAAATGGATAGTTCGTCAGCCAATGTTCTGTCCGTTCATCTAACTGCATGTGTTCTTCTTCCGTCAACGGTTCTGTCAAAATCAGTGTAAAATCGAGATCGGATTCAAAGGGACGAGCCGTTCCTTTTGCAACGCTGCCATACAAGTACACGCCATGAAACGCGGATAAGGTTTGTACATAGGCGACGACGTCGCGAATCACGGTACGATAACGGACAGGAATTGCTTCAGCGGAAGTTGGATTGTGGATGTAGCCATTTTTCGTGCCAAATGTCGTTGGATACTGCATCTGTTTTCCTCCTCATCCTTCAGGAATTGATTGATAGCGATACCAGGTCTTGTTTCGCTGCACATATAAAAACATCGTATCATCTTTTTCTTGATAGATGACCGTACCGCTCTTAAGTCGATTCGCCATGCCGTCCTTGAGTATCGTTTCGGATCGCATTTTTTTGATACGTGGACCAGGTGTTAAGGAGAGATCCGAGACAGTTACTAATTGATCGAGTCGATAAACACGGTCATTTAAGCGGATCACATCTTGATTTTGTTCGATGGCTTCAGCCGCGATGAGGTCTGTCGTTGTAATCGTCGTCTCTTCCTGGCATCCACTGAGACAAAGAACAATTAACATTGTAGTAGCTAAAACTTTTTTCATGAAACACACCTCTTTTTCTAGTTATATATCGTAATTTCGATATATTCGGGTTATGCGATATAAGGGGGAGCATCATGATTTCATCTGATTTTGAAAAAAATTTACAACCGACTACAGTCACGGTTCAAAGAAAACCTATCTCACCAGAGTGTACGTATTCTCCAACAAATTCAATTTGCGACGAATCCGACGATCAAGGAGATTGCCGAGGCATTTCGCCTCTCACATAATACGACGTCCGAGCACGTCAAAAAGTTGGAGAAATTAGGTTATTTCGAAAAAAACGGAATCCGGAAGATCAACGTCAAGTAACGATCGATTTAACAAACGATGGAGATACCATCGTTCGGCGTCACACAGAACTTGATCCTGAACGGTTGAATCGAGTGCTTGCTACGATGTCAAAAACAGACCAACAGACGATTGAACAGGCGTTTCGATTATTGCGGGAGGCTGCAGATGATTGCTTTTCTCGTTAAGGTATTGTCAAGCACAGTGGTCATCGGTCTCGTCACGGAAGTTGCCCGTCGTTCACCGTCACTAGGTGGCGTATTGTCCGCGTTGCCGGTCGTTAGTCTGATCAGCTTTGCCTGGCTCGTCAAACAAGGAAGTGAACGGACCGAGCTTAGTACATTTTTAAAGAGTGTGTTACTCGGGTTACCGGCGACATTTTTATTGCTAGCTGTCTTGTATTGGCTCATTCGCTTAGGGATTCCAGTGTTTTACAGTATTGTTAGTGCAACGAGTTTTTTTTATCGTCTGTTGGTATGTTCAACGTTATCTACAACAGTGGTGGCAGACGTAACGGAAAAGGAGAGAAAGCGATGGTAACCCTTCAAACAGAACGATTGACGATTTATCCATGCACAGCGACAGACGTAACGCGTTTACAACAACAGCAATACGAGAACGGACCTGAAGTACAGCATCACTTGACGTTACTCGCGTCAGATCCATTGATGCTGTACTGGGGAAGTTGGCACGTCATGACAAAAGACGGGCAGGTAGTCGGAGATATTGGATTCAAAGGGAAACCAGACTCGCGACAAACAGTCGAAATCGGTTATGGTTTGTTACCAGCGTTTCTCAATCGAGGTTTTGCGACGGAAGCCGTCCGAGCCTTGATTGATTGGGTGTTCGACCAAACCGAAGTGAAGGCTGTACTCGCAAAGACGGATTTGACGAATCAAGCATCGATCAGGGTGCTTGAAAAAGCGGAATTGATTCAGATTGGGAGCGACGATCGGTATATCATGTGGGAGCGTTTGAAGTAGGTGTAAAGGAAACTTGACAGGTGGTGCGTTATTTATATATAGTGGAATAAGTGAGGTGGAACTATGAAAAATCAGGTCAAGAAGATGCGCGAGGGACGAGGTTGGTCGCAAGGCGAACTGGCAAAACGATTGAACGTATCGCGTCAGACGGTCATTTCCATCGAAAAAGAGCGGTATAATCCGTCACTTGACCTCGCTTTTGCACTGGCTGATTTGTTTGAGCGGCGAATCGAAGATATTTTTACACCGAGTCGAACGAACGAGGAGGGAGCGGAATGATGCGAGTCAATGTGTTACTAGATATTTTTTTAATAGGAGTAGGTCTGTACTTAACAATGACGGATCCTGCGGCTAAAACACTCGGAATCATCCTCGTTTTAGCAGGTGTCACGTCACGTATCACAGGAACGGTATTCTCGCCAACGGAACCGTATGATGAGCGTCAAGGAACGATTAAAATCCGTAGTGGACATATCGCTTATCTCGTAAGTATCGGATATCTTTTTTTGATTTTAGTTCTCGTCAATTTATCAATCCTTCAAGACATTCAATTTGCTCTGTTGCTAGCATTAGGAGGACAAGTCTTATTCTTTCCACTTATACTGCTGTACGTGAATCGAAAGATGTGAAGAAATGAATGTTTATAAAATGATACTTGTAACCGTTATCAACAATGGTATAGAATGTAATGGAATAGGGATTGTTACTGGTCAAGCAGGCGAAACCCAAATCAGCGATCACTGAAACCATGAGTGACGTTTGATTTGGGTTTTTCTATTTTTCCTGATTTGAAAGGAGGTCACCGATGATCATTCACCAAATTTTCAACAACAATGTTATTAGTGTATTTGACGAAGTAGGGCGTGAGCGAGTCGTCATGGGGAAGGGAATCGGATTTAAGCGGAATTCAGGACAGACGATATTAGCCTCAGATGTAGAAAAAGTCTTTTATCTCGATGATGCAGGTAATCATGAACGATTTAAATTATTACTTCAAGAAATTCCTGAAGAAATCATCGTCTTGACTGATGATATCGTAACGATTGCTAAATTGACGCTTGGAAAAAAACTCAATGAACTTGTCTACATCGCTCTTGCCGACCATTTGCATTTTGCATTAGAACGTCATGAAAAAGGTTTAGAAATCAAAAATGTATTGCTTTGGGAGATTAAGCGTTTATACCAAGATGAGTTTAATGTAGGTTTGCAAGCGCTTAAATTGGTTGAAGAAAAATTCAATATTAAATTACCTGAAGACGAAGCAGCCTATATTGCACTTCATATCGTGAATGCTGAATTAAACGAAGAGATGCCGAATATCGTTTCAATGACAAAAGTCATTCAAGAAGTATTGAATCTCGTAAAATACCACTTTGCACTGGAGTGGGATGAGAATACTCTCGCCTATCATCGTTTTGTTACTCATCTCAAATTTTTTGCACAACGACTCGTGACGCGAACCGAATATGAAGGAGATGAGAGTGCGCTTTTTGATCTAGTGAAAATGCAATATCCCAAGTCCTATATTTGTACTGAAAAAATTTCTTCCTTTATTCAGACAAAATATGATTATCGGTTGACGGATGAAGAAAAATTATACCTAACGGTTCATATCACAAGATTAATTAAAGAAAAAAAGAGTAGTTGACATATAAAAGTAAAAATGTTATTATTTATTTATTAAATATATATTTATTGGGATTGTTACTGGTCAAGCAGGCGAAACCTAGGTGAAACAAGACGTATTTTCATGAAATACGTTACTTGTTCTCATCTAGGTTTCTTTTTGTGTCTATCAACTATGGAGGTGTCTTATGAAATACGATCAATTAGCAAAAGAAATCATTGAATCTGTCGGAGGCGAACAAAACGTTAGTTCACTTGTTCATTGCGCGACTCGACTACGTTTCGTACTTAAAGACAAAGCAAAGGCTGATAAATTAAAACTTGAAAAACTAGAAGGTGTCATTGCTGTAAAAGAGAGCGGAGGGCAGTTTCAGGTCGTTGTCGGAAATACAGTACCTGAGGTATATCAAGCAATTGGAAAACAAACAAAGCTGATGGAGGAGTCGACAGAAACTAGTAAGACAAATGAAAAAGGAAACATTTTTGGTCGAGCAATCGATATTATTTCAAGTATCTTTACGCCATTGCTTGGTGTCATGGCGGGAGCTGGTATCTTAAAGGGTTTACTTGCGATTGCGACGAATGCAGGTTGGTTAATTCCTACTGAAACAACGTATATCATCTTAAATGCTACAGCGGATAGTCTCTTTTACTTTTTACCTATTTTGTTAGCGGTTACATCAGCGCGGAAGTTTGGTGCCAATCAATTTGTTGCCATGACAGTAGCGGGTGCTTTAATCTATCCAACAATCATTCAACTGAAGACGGATGCAGTCACGACGACATTCTTCGGTATACCCGTGACGATGATGTCATATACATCTACGGTCATTCCAATCATTCTTGCCGTTTGGGTTATGAGTTATGTTGAAAAATTCTTCAATCGACATGTCCATGAGAGTGTTAAAAATTTTGTTACACCTTTGATTGCTCTCATTACAATCGTTCCATTAACGTTAATCGTGTTTGGACCAATCGGTGTCACGTCAGGCGACTTGATTGCTGCCTTCATTCTAAAGGTATTAGCATTTAACCCAATTTTAGCAGGGGCGTTCATTGCTGGTGTATGGCAAGTCCTCGTCATTTTCGGTATTCACTGGGGAGTCGTTCCGATTTTCATCAATAACATTGCCACTAAAGGATATGATTACATCAAACCGGCAACAGCTCCAGCAATTTTTGCACAGGCAGGAGCATCATTCGGTGTCATGCTTCGTTCAAAAAATAAAAAGTTAAAAACATTAGCAGGTTCTACGGGAATTACCGCGTTATTCGGTATTACAGAACCTGCCGTATATGGAGTCACTTTACGCTTAAAGCGTCCTTTCATTGCGGCTGTCATTAGTGCAGCAGTGGGGGGAGGGATCGTAGGGCATTTTGGAAGTGTAGCAGTAGCTTCTGGTCCTCCGGGATTATTGACGTTACCCGTCTTCATTGGCGATAGTATGACAGCATTTTACGGGTTGTTAATTGGTGTCGGTGTCTCATTCTTTTTATCGATGGTCTTAACATACATCCTTGGATTTGAAGATGATCCGATTGAAAAAGAAGCAGAAAAAAATGTTCGTGCATCAACAGATATGACGATTCCAAGCCCAGTTTCAGGTCAAATCGTTTCTCTCGAAAAGGTTTCTGATAGTGTATTTGCGAGTGGAGCGATGGGACAAGGTTTCGCAGTCGTTCCAACTGAAGGAAAAGTAATCGCCCCAGTATCAGGTCAAGTAACTGCTATATTTGCAAGCAAGCATGCGATTGGTATTCGATCAGAGAATGGGATGGAAATCCTCATTCATGTTGGGATTGATACGGTACGCTTAGATGGAACTCACTTTGAATTACACGTCGCACAAGACCAGAAAATCGAACCAGGAGATGTATTAATCACTTTTGATATTGAATCGATTCAAGCGGAAGGATATGACATCATCACACCTGTGATTTTCACGAATTTATCAGAAGAACGACACATTACGATTGATCAAGATCAAATTTCAGTAAGTGAATACAATAAACCTGCTTTTGCATAAGAAAGGATGAGACGATGCAATTTCCAAAAAACTTTTTATGGGGTGGCGCTATTGCGGCCAATCAAGCAGAAGGTGCCTATTTATCCGATGGGAAAGGATTATCTTCCGTTGATTTAATTCCTAGTGGTTCAACTCGAAGAGCCGTTATGAAGGGAGAATTATCGCATTATGAGCCCCTTCCAGAATTAATTTATCCATCCCATGAGGCGATTGATTTTTATCATCGTTATAAGGAGGATATCGCTCTATTCGCTGAAATGGGTTTTAAAGCGCTTCGTTTATCGATTTCATGGGCACGTATCTTCCCAAAGGGTGATGAAGAACAACCAAATGAACAAGGATTGAAGTTTTACGATGAGGTGTTCGATGAATTATTAAAATATGGAATTGAGCCAGTCGTTACAATGGCACACTTTGATGTACCCGTTCATTTAGTAGAGCATTATGGAAGTTGGCGTAATCGAAAAATGGTCACATTCTTCGAACGATATGTTGAGGCGATCGTATCCCGTTATCATTCGAAAGTACGTTATTGGATGACTTTCAATGAAATAAATATGTTGTTCCATCTTCCTTACATGGGAGCTGGATTAGTATTCGCAGAAGGAGAGAATCGACAACAGATTCAGTATCAAGCGGCACATCATCAATTGGTAGCGAGTGCGCGTGCCGTGGAAATTGCTCATACGATCAATCCGAATCTTCAAGTAGGGTGTATGTTGGCAGCAGCCATGACGTATCCTTATACCTGTAATCCAGATGACGTCGAAAAAGCAATGGAACGTGATCGTGAGAATTTCTTCTTCATTGATGTACAAGCTCGCGGTGCCTATCCGGGTTATGCATTAAGACAATTGAAAGAGGCTGGTATTGAAATTCAGATGGAACCAGGTGATATTGAACTATTACGCAACCACACAGTGGACTTTATTGGTTTTAGCTATTATTCGAGTCGCTGTATCAGTACTGATCCGGAAATACTGGATAAAATGACGGCGGGGAATGTGTTCCCGACTGTCAAAAATCCATATTTGAATCAATCAGAATGGGGATGGACGATTGATCCGAAAGGACTCCGTCTAACGGCAAATCAGCTATACGACCGTTATCAACTTCCCTTATTCATCGTCGAAAATGGCTTAGGTGCATTTGATGAATTGGATGGAGAAGGAAACATTCAAGATGACTATCGGATTTCTTATTTAACAGATCATATTCGAGCAATGTACGAATCGATACAAGACGGAGTAGAACTCATCGGTTATACGAGTTGGGGATGTATCGATCTCGTCAGTGCGTCTTCCGGTGAATATGCAAAACGGTATGGCTATATTTATGTAGATCGTCATGATGATGGTAGCGGAACGAATAGTAGACGGAAGAAGGCGTCCTTTGATTGGTATAAAAAAGTAATTGCATCTAATGGTGCCTGTATAGAAGATCAAAAACATATTAAAATTAAATAAAAGTATAGCTAACGATGTGTACCTGAGTACTTCTAAGATACGCGTCGTTAGCTATTTAGCTATTATTAATGATATGTAGTAAGAAGTTATGTTACTTTAACCGTGGCGTGGAGCAAACAGCATGACGCTGACACCGATTAAACAGATTAAGGTACCAATTATGTCATAGGTATCTGGTGATTTACGATCTACGATCCAGCCCCAAAATACGGACATGACGATGAATACACCACCATAAGCTGCATAGACGCGACTGAATGTTGGAAATTGCTGAAACGTAGCAATGATGCCATATAAAATCAGGATCAATCCACCAATCAGACCGAAGTACGAAGGTCGTCCCTCTCTTAGCCATAGCCAAATCAGATATCCGCCACCAATCTCACTTAAACCAGCAATAAAGAAAATGAAAGCCGACATGATCACGATTCAACCCTCGATCGCAAACGTATCACGCAATTCGATGATCGTTCCTTCCGGTGCTTTTAATTTACTCAGATGTCCATCGACGACGAAATAGATGTTGCCACCGTGTTTTGGTAAAAAAGGCATCCCGAGTTGTTCCAGTCGTGTTACTTCCTCTTGCAAGTCGTCAACATAGAGGGCGAAATGAACAGGACCCGCTGCTTGTTTCGTGTAATCGGTGAACGGTTGACCGGATTTGGGTGTCTGTAACTCGATATAGAAATCACCGAGTCGTAACCAGCTGTTAAAGTCGCGATCATGAAAACCAGGCGATTCCTGAACGAGCGTGAACCCGAGCTGTTCATAAAATTGTTTGGATGCGACGTAATCTGTCGTCTGAATGCAGATGTGATGAATTTGTTTCATACTAAAACCTTCCTTCGTGTTCAATGAAATCATGCAGAACTAGTGTAGCATTTCGCGAATCAGTTGGAGTAATAGAAATGGAGAATACGATGCAACATGCCATAAATTTGATGTGTGAACGTTTTTCGTTAGGGCAAACGATCAGCGAACCTGTCCGATTGACGGGTGGTCTTCTGCATGAGTCGTGGCGACTACAGACAACAACAGGATTCTATGTCTTAAAACGATTGAATCCGGAAATCATGCGACGCTCTGAAGCACGAAACAACTTTAAAATGTCAGAAGACGTTGCGATGCAAGCATCTCTTTACTTAGCAGCATTACCAGCACGTCGCGTCAACGATCAAGTGGTACAGACGATTAATGGTTCTGATTTCCTTTTGTTTGATTGGGTCGATGGCGAGACGTTATCAGCCGATCAAATTCGACCGGCACATGCACGACAAATCGGAGTTCAACTAGGAAGGTTACATGGTCTTTCCGTGGCGACGACTGGTTTTTCACAGCCGGATACCTCCAGTATGCCAATCGATTGGAACGATTACCTAGAAGAAGGAAAGCGACAGCAATCAGACTGGCTACAGTTGCTAGTCGAAGAGCAGGAACAACTGCAACGACTGGAACGATTAGCACTGGAAGCAAAACTGCAACTACCTGAAGACTGGATCGTCAGCCATCGTGATCTTGATCCGAAAAATGTTCTCTGGACAACGAATGGTCCGGTCTTGATCGACTGGGAGTCTGCAGGATTGATTCATCGAGCCGTCGACGTATTTGAAACCGCCTGTTATTGGTCAAAACGTAAAGACGATACGTTTGATCGTGATCGATTTAACGCAGTTCTTGCTGGTTATACGATAAATCAACGTTTGCCTGATGTCGACTGGCTTCATGTCATCGATATCAGTGTCCAAGGAAAGTTGGATTGGCTGAAG
Source organism: Exiguobacterium sp. UBA6309 (assembly GCF_002439205.1). Lineage (NCBI taxonomy): Bacteria > Bacillati > Bacillota > Bacilli > Caryophanales > Exiguobacterium > Exiguobacterium sp. UBA6309. The sequence continues at coordinate 62,722 of NZ_DJTL01000027.1, forward strand.
TTTAATCTGGATCGTTCACTCGGGAAACGCAGTGTTCCTGAAGCGGAACGGATGCTCGGGACAGAACAGGTTCTTTTGACGATAAAAGAACTACAGGTTCACGATCGGAATCTCTGGATTAAGTGGATAATAGCAAGATGATCATAAGAAAGAGGCACTGAATCATTCGATTCGATGCCTCTTTCGTTATTAAAACGACTTGACTAGAAGTTCAACGGTTGATTCAGGAGTACGAAACGGAACATACCCGAGTTGCTTGATCCGGTCATTCGAAAATGTCGCTTGTTCCGCTGAACGATCTGGCACTTTAAATGGTTTACCACTTGCTTCAATCAATTTCATGCGGAAATCTGTTTCTGGCAGATTAACATCAATCGCATTAAAGATGTCCCCATCTTGCGCATTTGTTGCAGCAAGGACAATCATCTCGACTAGGTTATCCGCATGGATCCACGGAACGACGTCTTCCGGGTGTACCCAAGTAATGAGATCTGCCACTTTCATCCGCTCGACTTGTCGATCCCCCCAGTAGGATTGTTCCTCGGCACAAATAGAACCAGGTCGGAGGATGATTAAATCGGAATCGGGTGTATATTCCTGTAACAGGCGTTCCGATAACTGCTTTGTATGAATGTAGACGTGCTCTGACTTTAGGAGCGGTGACGTTTCCGAAAAATGTCCACTTACGACTTCTCCGTAAACGGAAGTCGTCGAGATGTGTATGATGCGCTTGACACAAGCATTTGTTGCAGCATCGGCGAGATGTTTCACACCTGTGACGTTTGCTTCTTCCGCTAAGTCGGGGTCATCCCCAAGGTAGGCAGCACAGTGGATCAAGAGATCGACGCCTTGAAGTGCTGCAAGAAGCGAAGCCGGATTACCGAGCTCACCGATGATTGGAATAACGTCATTTGTTGAATAGTGATCCGCCTGTTCCTGAGAACGATAGAGTCCTCGAACTTCACACGCTTCTTTAAGAAAACGTTGCGCGACACGTGAGCCAAGCGTCCCGGTCATCCCTGTAATCAAAATCGTACTCTCGTTTAAGTTCATGATGCTTACTCCTTTGACTCCGTCTTTTCAGCGAAACATTTCTCACAAATGAAACGACCTTCGCTTTTTAAGTAAGCTTTTACTTCCGTCATCCCGCGATGTTTTGGATAACGCATCTGGATATAAACCTTTTCGTTTCCTTCGATCGTTTTGCCACAATGAATGCATGTCGGTTCTTTACCAAACATCCTATCGCTCCCTATATTTTTATCTTCTACCTTATCGTAAAGGAAAATTAAGGATGTTGGAAGAATAAAGTAAAAAAAGAATCTAAAGAAAGGTGTCTATGATCTTCATTGCTATTTTTCTCGCCGTCGGTGGAGTCGTCTGGTTCATTTCAGCGCGCAGTCAGTCGAAGCATCGTTCGCTCGATGGTCAGGAGTATACGCTGAACCAGCACGACGTCCATCAGCAGCAAAATCATCGTGATTTTTGAAGGCATGTCAAGGAGCATCCGGTCGATTGACTGTATGCTCCTTTTTAGCGATTGCGTACATAAAGGAAATATTTCGCGTTGCTCCAAATCAAGGCGATAATCAATAAACTGATTGCGAAGATCTGAGACTGTCCGGTTTCATACGAATAAATGACCAATACGACGATGACACCCATCAATAGGAGTTGCAACGAAGATTGTGAACGAATGAGACCTTCTAACATGACGTGTCGTTCTCCGTCATCTGAGGCGGCAAATAGCTTTTTGACATAGTTTGTTTCCGAGTACTTTGGGAAATCACGGTTTGGGTAGATGTGACGCATAAGATTAAGATAATAATAGGATGCAAAACTACTGATGATGAAAAAGAGACCACTTAGTAATAAATGAAGTCCGAAATGATTTTCGATGATGCTAAAAGATGCGAGACCGATGCTGAGAAGAGTAGAAACCTGAACCATCATCATGCCATCCGCATAGTATCGATTCACTTGACCGTCAATCGCATCCTCGTCGTCTGAAGAAACAGGACGTCGAGTCAATTGACGAATTTGCAAATAGCGCACGATATAACTGAGGGTAAGAACCGTCAAGATAACGAAAAGACCAGTGAATATGTAATTAAGATAGAGCGATAGTTCAAACTTTGACAAGCTGGTATGTTTGAAGACAGACATAACGATATAGCTACTAATGAAACCGAGCAGTGCTGCGATGATGACTTTGATTGCTTCTTTTTTCATATTAATTCCTCCTCATCGAAATAAAAAATTTCTTCTAACGGCGTATCAAACACACGAGAAATTTTGACAGCAATCAATAGCGAAGGCATGAATTCTTCACGCTCGATTAAGCTGATTGTCTGGCGTGAAATGTTTGCACGCCGCGCCAGTTCAGACTGATTCCATCCGTGACGAGCACGTAATTCTTTTAAGCGGGATTTCATATAGGGATTCACCTCCTATATAATGTAACTTATCATAGTCTTTTTGACAACGATAATAGTCAAAAAAGATAATATGATGGTCATTAATATGTAAATCAATCATATCGATGGGATAAATTGTATACTAGAATAAGTCGAAAGGAGATGTGAAACACATCGATGAAATCTCAGTCATCTGTAAACGATGTTTTTTATCATGATGAGGATGTTGCGTGCCGAATCGCTTCGGTTCTACAAATCGAAGAGACACTACTCAAACAAAAAATCACCTATCTCCAAGACGTGACAGACTCGGACGCAAGTAATACATACGAACAAGGACGTCAGCAGCTATCAGACAAACTCGATACGTTAAGACGTTCGGTAAAAATGAATCTTATCTCTCGCGACGATGTCCCACTCCGAACGCGAGCACTCTGGAAACAGTCACTCAGAGCGACGAGTGTAACGGAAGAGGAAGCGCGTCTCATCCAAGAGTATCTTCGGATTGAGGCAACGATGCTGACACAATCAGGAGAAGCGGTTTCTGATCTCTATGCCGCCTTATTTGATGCAGATGAGCCGACACGGAAACAAGCATTCTTATCGATTGAAGAAGCGTTCCGGACGAATGAATCCGTCATTCAACGATTATTTTCGCAACTTGTCGACTTGCGACAAGTGCGTGCTTCTGCAAGCCATCAGGCGGGTTACGAAGAATTGGCTTTTTCGGAGCTTGGTCGTATCGATTATTCAAGCAAGGATGTCAATCATTACGCCAGCATCGTTCAAACTTATTTCCGACCGGTTAAACAGCAATTTCAGCTCGAGCAACAAACGTTTCTTGGCAAACAGGCGCTTCATCCGTGGGACGTCCGGCAATCAGCCTATACGCAGATTGATCATCACGTAACCGGTTCTGACGCTTCATTCTTAGACAAGGCACAAGCGATCCTCGAGAATGTTCATCCGTCTTTTACTGATCTCCTAAAAGAGATGCGCCAAGCGAATCATCTCGATATCGGGACCAGGCCAAATAAAGCTGGTGGTGGGTTTTGCGAGTATTTACCCGTCGAACGACAATCGTTCTTGTTCATGAATCGCATGCAGACATTCGATGATCTCGTCATCTTCATGCACGAGATGGGGCATGCCGTCCATCATGATGCGATGAAAGAGACGTATGATGGACTTCAACCGATTCCGCTCGAAGTAGGCGAATTCGCCGCCATGTCGCTCGAGCTTTTGACGATGAACGGGTGGCACCAAGTGATTCCAGATCGAAAAGACGTTGCCCGAGCGAAACTCGAACAGATTCGTTCCATAGTGGAGTTTTTGCCACAAACAATCATCGTTGATCGTTTCCAGTCATGGCTTTATGCTCACCCGGACCATCTGCCGGAAGAACGACAAGCTTCTTTTGCTCGTCTACGAGAGACGTATGATACGGATGTCATCGATTGGTCGGAAACGCCTGATTGGAAAGGACTCGAATGGATGAATGTCATTCATCTTTTTGAGACGCCATTTTATTACATTGAATATGCGATAGCGCAGCTTGCTGCTCTTCAGTTGTATCACCGTTTTACGAGAGACCCTGACCAAACGATAAAGGACTTCCTTGCAGCTTTATCGCTTAGTCAAACCCATTCGATTCAAGACGTTTATGCGAGAGCGGGTGTGTCATTCTTACCAAGTGATGTGGAAATGAGAGAGCTGCTGATATTCTTAGAAGGTCACATCGAAGTTTGGACAAGAGAATTGGAGCAATCAGACGATGTAGATGTTAAAAAGAAAAAGCCTTAATCTGGAGCGACAGATGTACAAAACGATAGGAGGATGAACATGAACACACGAAAAAATATCGTTTATGCGACATTATTCAATGCAGCTGGCGATCGATTATTGATGGTCGAGAACCGTGGCAATCACGGTGACTACTATACATTGCCCGGTGGGACAGTCGAGCTCGACGAAACGTTACATACAGCAATCACGCGTGAAGTTCTGGAAGAGACAGGATTTACAATCATACCAGGGGATATCGTTCATGTGGCGGAAGCATTCTTCCCGCAAGCGGGGGAACATTGTCTCTTTTTCTTCTTCGCGGGAGAAATCACCTCCGGTAAATTAAAGACGAATGTTCCAGAAGAAATTTCCGGACTCGTCTGGATGGACCGTGAAGAAGCGTTCAAACATCTCAATCTTCCAGAAACATCAAAGGAATCGCTTTTTGCTGGTCGAACGGTACCGTATGACTTTGCGGGAGAAATCATCCACGCGTAAGGAAGTGTCGCTTGACGTACTAACGTGATGAATTTTCGGGTACAACACTACAGGAGCATTACCCGAAACTTGTAGAAAGTCAGGTGAACACACGGTATGTCAATTCTTACGTTTTACGAAGTCAGCTATCAACACATCTTACACGAAATAACGGGTGAGTTCCGTGAGGGTGTCATTACGACGCTCGTCGGACCGAGTGGTGTCGGGAAATCGACGACATTGAAACATATCAATGGACTGATTTCTCCCGATCGCGGCGAAATTCGTTTTCGAGGCGAACCACTTGAGCAGATGAATCTGCTCGATGTCCGCAAACGGATCGGGATGGCGTTCCAAAGCGCGCCGATGATTCCGGGTACTGTCTACGATAATATCAATTTGCCGAAATCGATCTTCGGGGAATCGTTACCGCGCGAAGAAGCGGAACGTTTGCTACAACAAGTCGACCTATCCGTCGAACTTGAGCGACCGGTCAAAGATTTGTCGGGTGGTGAACGAAGTCGACTTGGAATCGCACGGACACTTGTCAATCGACCGGACGTCCTGTTGCTTGACGAAATCACGGCAAGTCTCGATTACCGGATGGTACAGGAGATTGAAAAGCTGATTCTTGATTTACAGCAGAAGTTACAGACGACGATCATTTGGATTACGCATGACTTAGAGCAAGCCAAGCGGGTCAGCGACGACGTCTGGTTTTTAAAGGACGGGCGATTGATTGAGTCTGGTGCTTTTAAAGAGCTTGCTTCAAGTGGTCAAGCAGAGACGCAAGCGTTCTTGAAGGGGGAATCGATATGAGTTACCTTCAACTGGCGACATCGCTCATCTTCATTCTGATTCCTCTCGTTTTAGCGCGGACGTTACGGCTTGGTCTAGAGAAGGACATCCTCATCGCAACCGTTCGATCGATTGTACAGCTGTTGATCATCGGTTATATTCTGACGTTCGTCTTTGAAAGCGGCAGTCCGGTCTTCATGTTACTGATGATTCTGTTGATGATTGGTGCAGCGACACTGAACGTCATCCGTAAAGGGGACGGGATTCCCGGGATCCAGTGGATCATCTTGTTCACACTGATTGCGGTCGAAGCATTGACGATGGGCATTTTGCTCGGGTTACGAATCATTCCGTTCGAAGCCCAGCAAGTCATTCCAATCAGCGGGATGGTCATCGGAAACTGTATGATCTTGTCCTTATTGTTTCTCAATAAGTTCAAGGACGAGGTCGAACGAAGCGACGAGGTCATCGAACTAATTCTTTCACTTGGTGGAGATGCGAAGACAGCGATTGATACGAGCTTAAAAGGCGCAATTCGTACAAGTATGATTCCAACGATTGAAGCGCAAAAAACGATGGGGCTCGTCCAACTGCCAGGGATGATGAGTGGATTGATCATCGGTGGCGCGGATCCAATGGAAGCGGTCCTTTATCAACTATTGATTCTATTCCTGATCTTGACGACGGCGGCGATGGCATCGGTCCTCGTTGGTTTTCTATCCTACCGTCGACTATTCAATGAAAAAGCACAATTCATTGGATTAACGTATAAGAAAAAAGACACGTAAGGAGCTCGTTATGCAGACTTATCCGATTACAGAAGTCGACCTGCAACTGGTCGAACTAGCAACCGAAACGATTCAAAGCCGTTACGCTGCCGATAAACATCACGTCGCAGCTGCGTTGCGGACAAAAGATGGCGCGACGAAAACGGGTGTTCATGTCGAAGCCTATATCGGGCGGGTAACAGTTTGCGCAGAAGCCATCACGATCGGTTCCGCCATCACGGATGGATTGACAGATTTTGAGACGATCGTCGCCGTTCGACACCCCTATTCGGACGAGGCGGACCGAACGATTCGTGTCGTCAGTCCGTGCGGCATGTGTCGCGAATTGATTTCCGACTATGCACCGGACGCATTTGTCCTCTTGACGATCGACGATCAGTTGACGAAAGTGCGGATTGCAGACTTAATTCCACTTAAATATGTTCGTTCGTGATTATAAGAATGGAATAAAATTCGTTGATTTAAAAAGAAACGAAGGAACTATCATCTTCTGAGATGTGTAGTTTCTTCGTTTTTTTTTGTAGAACACTTAGTTTTGTGATTGAAAAAAGCTCAACACCAGTAATGCATTCTTTTCTTCTCGTTATGATTTCCTTCCTCTTTTTATGAATTATGAAGTAATATAAAAAAAGAAAGGTATAATTATAAAATAAAAAATCTGTAGTTTTACTTAAAAATTTTACTTAAATCTAAATTTATAAGGAGTGTTATCATTTGGCGACGATTAAAGATATTGCTAAAAAAGTAGGCTGTTCCATTTCGACAGTTTCACGAGTATTAAATAATGATTTAAGTTTATCGGTTGGTGATGAGACGCGTACGCGGATATTTGAGGTGGCTGAAGAGCTTGGTTACAAAAAAAAGACGATGAAATCACTCGTTAAAAATATTGCTTTTTTGTATTGGTTGACAGATAAAGAGGAGCTTGAAGATATTTATTTTCACACGATGCGAATTGCGATCGAGAGATTGGCTAGGGAGAATAACATGGAGTTAACGACCTACAAAGTAGCGGATGGGATTGAAAAGATTCCGCTAAACATCGAGGGATTTATTGCAGTGGGTTCTTTTATGGATCGAGAACTGGAATATTTAAGAGAGTTGACGACTAATGGAGTCTTCATTGATTCGACACCAGATGCTGAACACTATGATTCGGTGCGTCCAGACCTTGACCAAATCACACGAAAGACAATTGAAGTACTGAAGCAGCAGGGACATAAAGAAATTGGATTTATCGGTGGAACTTTTCAGAATGCTGATACAAATGTAGAAGAAATGGATGGGCGGGAACGTGCTTTTCGTAAGTATATGCAGCAAGAAGGAATGCTAAATGAGACATTTATTTTTTGTCATCATGGTTTTTCAGTTGATAATGGCTATTTTTTAATGAGTCAAGCGATTGAACGCCTTAGTGAAAAGATGCCAACCGCTTTTTTTGTAGCGGCAGATCCAATCGCCGTCGGCTGTCTGCAAGCACTTCATGAAAAACAAATTGATGTCCCGAACCGCGTCAGCCTGATCAGTGTGAACAATACGAGTATCGCGAAATATGTTTCGCCTCCCTTGACGACCTTCAATATCGATATTGAAGAAATTTGTAAAAATGCGATTCACTTATTACTTGAACAAATCATTGAAAAACGAAAAGTAGTAAAAACATTGTATATAGGTTCTGAGTTAATTATGAGAAAAAGCACCATTTAATTTTAGTAAATTTTTTACTAAAATTATTTACTAAATCTTCTTAGAGTGTTATATTTTATTTGTTAAAGCGCTTTCATTTGTGTTTTACAATTCTCTAAGGAGGTTTGGTTTTTTTATGAAAAAACAATTGAAATATTCTGCTGTACTTAGTGGTTTTGTATTGAGTATGTCGTTAGCTGCGTGTGGTCCGCAAGAGGAGGCAAAAGATACAAAGACTCATAATGGAAAAATCAATTTAGTCGTTTGGGAAGATATCGAAAAAAGCGAAGGAATCAAATCTGCTGTGAAACGATTTGAAAAAGAGAATGATGTTAACATCAAAGTTGTTGAAAAACCGTATGCAAAACAAATTGAAGATCTACGGTTGGACGGACCGGCCGGAACAGGTCCCGATTTATTGACAATGCCTGGAGACCAAATTGGAACGGCAGTAACGGAAGGAATCATAAAAGAAATAAAGATTCCGAAAGACGTCCAGTCTCAATATACGGATGTTGCACTTGATTCACAAATCGTCAAGGGCAAAATTTACGGCGTGCCTAAAGCTGTGGAGACGACGATTCTATATTACAACAAGAAATTAGTCTCAGATAAAGCGTTACCTAAAACGATAGAAGATTGGTACACATTGTCGAAAAAGATGAAAACTGAAAAGTCGTTCGGTTTTTTAGCATTATTTGACCAAGTTTATTATGCGCAGAGTGTCATGAGTGGGTATGGCGGTTACATATTCAAACGTTCGGAAAGTGGAGTGTACGACACAAAAGACATCGGATTAGCGAATGCTGGCGCAATTGAAGGAGCAAACTACATTCAAAAATTCTACAAGGAGAAGCTGTTTCCGTCGGGAATTATTGGTGAACAAGGGATTAACGTTTTGGAATCACTGTTTACGGAAGGAAAGGCAGCAGCTATCATCTCTGGTCCATGGAATGTTGGACCATTTGAGAAAGCGGGCATCGATTTTGGGGTCGCCAAACTTCCTGAGCTTGAAAATGGGAAAAATATGAGTTCATTTTTAGGTGTAAAAAGTTATAACGTTAGTAGCTATTCAAAACACGCAGAGCTTACTGAAAAATTAGCGCTCTATTTAACGAACGAAGAAAATTCAAAAAAACGCTTCGAAATCACTAAAGAAGTACCTGCCATCAGCGCATTGGCGAATGACCCAATCGTTACAAAAAGTCCAGCAGCTCAAGCCGTGGCAGAACAATCAAAATTCGCTGAGTTGACACCGAATATCCCAGAAATGAATGAAGTATGGAAGCCAGTCGATGCAGCCCTCCAAACCATCGCAACAGGAAAAGCTGAACCGAAACAGGCGATGACTCAAGCCGTTGATACCATTGAAGGACAAATTAAAGCGAAGCACAGCTCAAAATGAGAAAAATGACTCCGATCCGTCGGTTAGCCCATTGATGCAGTCTGTTGCTAAATAATTTGTGAAGAGGTGAAAGGCGTGCAACATCGTAGAATAGGTATGCTTTTGTCAGTGATTCCCGGACTCGGGCAATTGTATCATCGTCAGTGGATTAAAGGCGTGTTGTTATTTACGGTAAGTATTGCATTTTTAATTGCGTTCGCTGACTTGTTGAATATGGGGTTGTGGGGTATCGTGACGCTTGGTACGGAAGTGCCGCGAGACAACTCTATATTCTTACTAGCACAAGGTATCATCGCTATTATTGTATTGATGTTCGGTCTTGCCCTATATTTTTATAATCTTCGAGATGCATATCGAACAGGACAAAAAAGAGACGATGGATTACATATAAGTTCATTCAAATCAGATTACTTGAACCTGATTGGACAAGGATACCCTTATTTAGTAAGTAGTCCAGCATTGTTTCTCTTGATTTTTGCGGTTATTTTTCCGATTTTATTTAGTTTTGCGTTAGCTTTTACGAACTACGATCTTTATCATTCTCCACCAGCAAAATTAGCCGATTGGGTTGGGTTCTCCACTTTTGCTCAAATATTTAAAGTCGATATATGGCGATCGACATTCTTTGATGTGTTGTCATGGACGATTGTTTGGACATTAGTCGCATCGACCTTACAAATTTCAGTCGGGATATTTTTAGCAGTTCTCGTCAACCAGAAAGAAGTTCGCTTTAAAAAAGTCATCCGAACGATATTCGTCCTTCCATGGGCAGTTCCAGGATTCGTGACGATTTTAGTGTTCGCAGGACTCTTCAATGACAGTTTTGGTTCAATTAACAACGATGTCCTCGCATTTTTTGGCATCGATGCATTACCTTGGCTGACGGACGAAAAGTGGACGCGTGTGGCACTTGTTTTCATGCAAGGGTGGTTAGGTTTTCCCTACGTGTTTCTTGTCACGACAGGAGTCTTACAATCGATTCCTGAAGATTTATATGAAGCGGCGACAATCGATGGCGCATCAATCTTTGCGAAATTCCGCTTCATCACGATGCCAATGGTGTTACTTGCGATGTCGCCAATCATCATTACGCAGTTTACATTTAATTTCAACAACTTCAATATCATTTATCTGTTCAATGGTGGTGGTCCGTCTGTACCTGGATCGAATGCGGGAGGGACCGATATTCTCGTATCTTGGATTTACAAATTAACGATGCAATCGGGTCAATATGCATTAGCCGCCGCTTTAACGATTTTACTTTCGATTTTTGTCATTACAATTGCGCTTTGGCAGTTTAGACGTACAAATTCGTTTAAGGAAGGGGCGTGACGGTAGTGTCGAATATAAAAAGACTACGTTTCATTCGTATGACGATCACCTATGTCATTTTGTTGGTCGTGTCTGTCGTCATCTTTTATCCACTTCTTTGGACGATAGGTGCGAGTTTTAATCCAGGAAATAGTTTAGTCAGTACATCGCTCATTCCGAAAAACCCTACCTTTGATCACTACCGTGAATTATTTGCTGGAAAAGAAAGCCTTCAATATAGCCAGTGGTACATGAACTCATTGAAAATCAGTGTGTTTACAATGATCGGAACTGTCGTTAGTGTCTCTTTCACTGCATATGCTTTTTCTCGTTTTCGTTTCAAAGGACGTGATCAAGCATTGATGTTATTTTTGTTACTTCAAATGATTCCTCAGTTTTCGGCGCTCATAGCCTTGTTCGTACTAGCGCAAATTTTAGGGATGATGAATAGCCACTGGTTATTAATTTTACTGTACATTGGTGGGCAGATTCCGATGAATACGTACTTGATGAAGGGGTATATGGACTCAATTCCATTAGACTTAGATGAAAGTGCAAAGTTGGATGGTGCAAGTAATACCAGAATATTCCTTCAAATCATCATGCCATTATGTCGTCCAATGTTAGCAGTCATTGCGATGAATGGGTTCACAGGACCACTCGGAGATTTTGTTTTGGCATCGACAATACTTAGAACGCAAGAATCCTATACGTTACCAATCGGTCTATTTAACTTAGTGAATGAAGTGATGGGAGCAAGTTATACGACATTTGCAGCAGGTGCGATTTTGATTAGTATTCCGATTGCCGTCGTCTTCGTTCTGCTCCAGAAGCATTTCGTAGCCGGTTTGACGGCTGGTGGAACAAAAGGGTAGTAAATAGAAATCTGTTTTTAAAGGAGAGGAATATCTATGGAGAAATCAGGTAAATCTTACGTAACACCTGCTAGGCGAATGCTCCATGGTGGAGACTATAACCCGGATCAGTGGTTGGATGTTCCGCATGTCTTACGGCAAGATATCGAATTGATGCGTCTCGCTCATACGAATACTTATTCCATCGGTATCTTTGCCTGGAGTGCGTTAGAGCCGGAAGAAGGGGTTTACACGTTCGAATGGTTGGATCAAATCATCAATGACATTCATCAAAATGGTGGGAATGTAATTTTAGCGACACCGAGTGGAGCGAGACCAGCATGGTTATCGCAAGCATATCCAGAAGTATTACGTGTCGATGAACGAAGGGTTCGACAGCTTCATGGCGGACGTCATAATCATTGTTTCAGTTCGCGTGTTTATCGACAAAAAACGCAACAAATCAATCGACTCCTGGCGAATCGTTATGGGAAACATCCAGCATTATTGATGTGGCATATCTCGAATGAATACGGTGGAGAGTGTCATTGTAATCAATGCCAAGCCGCTTTTCGTGCTTGGTTACAAGAAAAATATAAAACACTTGATCGACTGAACGCCGCTTGGTGGGGAGCATTTTGGAGCCATACGTTCAACGAATGGTCGCAGATTGAATCGCCGTCTCCAATCGGCGAAAGTATGGTCCACGGTTTAAATTTAGACTGGCGTCGTTTTGTAACAGATCAAACAATTGATTTCTATCAAAATGAAATTCAACCATTACGTGAAGTGACTCCAAATATACCGGTGACTACTAATTTCATGGCAGATACGGATGACTTGATCCCCTTCCAGTCGCTTGATTACAGTCAGTTCGCGAAATATGTTGATGTCGTGAGCTGGGATGCGTATCCGGCTTGGCATAACGACAAGGAGTCAACGAGTCGTTTAGCGATGAAGGTCGGATTTATTAACGATCTATTTCGTAATCTAAAACAACAACCGTTCTTGTTAATGGAATCGACGCCGAGTGCCGTTAATTGGCATCCTGTCAATAAAGCTAAACGACCAGGAATGCATTTGTTATCTTCGATGCAAATGATTGCCCATGGTTCGGATAGCGTACTTTACTTCCAGTGGCGTAAATCTCGAGGGTCATCTGAAAAATTTCATGGGGCAGTCGTCGATCATGATGGAAGTTCTGAAAATCGTGTCTTTCAAGAAGTTGCAGAAGTCGGTCGTTTGTTAGAACATTTAGATGAAGTCGTTGGTACACATCGTCCAGCCGAAGTTGCGATTTTATACGACTGGGAGAACAACTGGGCATTTGACGATGCGCAAGGATTTTCGAATGACACGAAGCGTTATCCCCAAACACTCCAAGAACATTACCGGGCGTTTTACGAGCGTGATATTCCGGTAGATGTCATTACAAAAGAACAAGATTTTGATGGTTACAAACTGTTGATCGTTCCGATGCTTTATTTAGTCAGTCAAGAGACAATCGAACGGTTAAATCGATTCGTCGCGCAAGGTGGGACTCTCATATCGACGTATTTGACCGGGCTAGTTGATGAATCTGACTTAACTTATTTTGGTGGATGGCCAAGTGAGTTAAAAACGATGTTCGGAATCGAGCCAGTTGAAAACGATACGCTATACCCGATGGATAAAAATGGAGTGAAGTTCCGCGATAAGACATATGAACTAAAGGATTATGCGACAGTCTTGAAAGTAGTGACAGCTGAAACATTTGGAGTCTATACAGAAGACTTTTATGCTGACACAGCGGCAGTGACGCGGAATAATCACGGAGAGGGCGTCGCTTGGTACATTGGTGGAAGGTTGGAGGAGCGATTCCAAAACGATTTTTATGCAGAAATCATCTCTTCGTTGAATTTGCTATCGCCTCTTCAGATTGAACATCTAGAAGGTGTCTCGGTGCAGGTGAGAATCGATGCGTCGTCTATCTACGGATTTATCATGAATTTTTCGGAAGAACGCAAAACGATTGAACTGAAAAAACCAGTCGAAGACTATTTGACGGGAGAACGACTCATCGGAAATATGTTACTACAACCGTACGAAGTAAGAATTGTGAAGTGTAATAACAAAAAATAACGTCGTCAGAAAATATGTAGTAAGTATAAGGTGGAACGGATTTTGCAAAATATTCTCAGAAACCGAGGCTGAGATGATGTAAATCGGTAACAATACTGAAAAACGCAGGATCTCCTTATCAAATGATAGGGAGGTCCTTTCGTATTTATGAGGTAAAAGTCGATTAGCTCAGATAAGGCTCGATTTGATTCCCAGTTGATCAAACTCCCAACTGCCTTGGACAATCAAGGTATTGCAGTGTTCGTTCTCCTTTATTTCGAGTAATCCCTGTTCAATCCGATTGCAAGTTTGTCCATTTAAAACGATATAATGGACGTCCTCGTTTACGTTCTCGACAAAACCGATTGTCACAATTAGATTTTCATCCGTATCCTGAGTGAAGTAGAGATTGTCCTGGTGCATACACAGCATCATCTCGATTCCATTCAAATTCAAAAAATGTGTTCGCTGTGACGGGAACCCCGCTATCCTTAAGATTTTTCACCCCAAATCCATTGGAGTAGATGACTTCCTGATCTTTGACGCTCGCTAGCGAAAATCCAGAAATCGATTGAGAAACAGCTTTTTCTTGAATAAAGTGATCTAACGTGCAAATCATCTATTCACTCACTTTCTAATTTGTATGTTTGCCTTTTCCTTAGTAGGACTAGCTCGTTCAAATGAGTACAATTCCTTTTATTACCATGATAATTTGTGTATAATAGCTTTTTATGTATTTACTTCTAAAAAATACTTATATTGGTTATTGTAATGATATCATGTTGCAGGAGGGGTCTTGGTGGACAGTTTATTAGAAATAGAACGATTATCAAAAACCTATACGCGGGGAACAGAAACGGTCGAGGCATTAAAACAAATCTCCTTCACGTTAGAAGAAGGTGGTTTCATCGCCATCATGGGAACAAGTGGCTCTGGAAAAAGTACACTATTGAATATAGTAGGGGCACTTGACGCACCAACCGGCGGAACGTTGACGCTAAAGGGAAAACGGCAACGCGACATCTTCACTGAACCTGCTGCGACGTTATACCGTCAACAACACATTGGGTTCATCTTTCAATCGTTTCACCTGCTCGATGATTTGACGGTCCAGGAGAACATCGCCTTACCATTGATGTTGAAGGGGATGGATGACAAAACGATCAATCAAGAGGTCGAAACTTGGCTCAATCGCGTCGGACTGACGAAGTGGAAAGACCATCGACCGCAAGAACTGTCTGGTGGACAACAACAGCGCGTCGCGATCGCACGTGCCTTGATCAGTCGACCACCGATCATCTTAGCGGATGAGCCGACGGGGAACCTCGATTTCAAGACATCTGCTGAAATCATGCAGTTGCTACAAGAACTTAATCGCGAACAACAGACGAGCATCCTACTCGTGACCCATGATGCAACTGTTGCCGCTCATGCGAAACGTGTACTGTATTTTCATGACGGACAGATCGTCGCCGATCAGCCGTCGACTGGAGACGTGGCACCGATTTTAGAGACATACGAGCAGTTCGTGGGGGCTGTATGAAACGACAACATCTCTTCCGTCTTTCTCACCGACTGTACTGTAAAAGTCCGATGATTCTATTGACCTCAATCGGAAGCGTCATGATTTCGATTGGTCTCGTCTTAACGATGGTCATCTTTTTACTACATAATCAAGCTGCGATCGAGACAGATCGTGAACAAAGATACGGTCAAGTCGATCTGACAATCAAATATGCATCACATGATGAATGAATGGACAAGAGCGTGCATAAAAAACTTAAAAAGGATCAAGCTGTTTTGCGCGAAGCGTCGATTTTACAGACGACAGCACGCGTTGCTGGTCAAACAATCGCCGATGTGAAAACACTTGGGGTCCATTCGGATGCCCTGACGAAAAGTCGGTATCATTTCACGAACGATTTGAAACAGGGAGAAGCGATCGTGTCAGCTCGACTCGCGACGTCGCTTGACCGTAGTGTCGGGCAAGCGCTTCGCGTTGGAGAAGAGACGTATCGAATCCGTGAGATTTTACCAAATGCGAAAATATCTGAAACTTCGCAAGATCAAGTCTTGCTTTCTTATGCTGACCTTAAAAAGAACCATCCAGGTGAAATGAAATCCGTCTTGCTTGATCTAAAAAAAGAGACAAGTTCCGTTCGCTATGCCGATACGTTCGTCAAAGCGAATCCGAAGCTTCGTATTGAACTTGCAGAAGGACAAGCACTCTCTCCAGCAATGAACGGCTATATTGGAATCTTATCAATGCTCATCCTTGTCGTGTCCGGCTTCATCTTGATGGCGAATTTCGACTTGTATTTGCGTAAACATGCTGTTCAATTTGCGATCATGCGGACGCTTGGGGCGACAACTCGGCAACTGTTTCAGTTGTTCCTTGTCCAGTCCGGCTTGATTGTCTTAGCGGGAACGATCCTCGCAATCCTGGGTGGTATTTGCTTACCGTTACTTGGTCAACTGGTATGGCCAACAGAAGGGAAAATGATCGTCTCTCTCATGATCGAACAGGGAGAGTTCTTGATGCTCATCACGCTCGGTAGTGCCTTGTTGATTCTGATGTTGCTCGCGAGCACCGCTTACCGAAAACGAGATGTGTTACCGCTCCACGTCTTACGAGAAAATCTAAAAACAGCGTCACGACCGACACGACGAAAACGTCTCGTCCTTGCTAGTAGTGGGTTGACTGCTAGCTTGATCTTATTCGCAGAAGTGATCGCAAGCACAGAAGGGGCGCGGGCGATGACCTGGATCGGTGCAACTATTGCCTTTTTACTGACAATGTATCTTGCGACGCCACTGCTCTTGAAGGGAGTGCTCCATCGAGCGGAACCGTTCGTTCGTCGGTTAGCGGGACCGACGAGTTTCGTCGCCTTCCGGGGCGTGTTGCCACAACTACGGAAAAACGCCTGGTTGATGCTGATCGTTCAAGTATTGATGATTATCGTCGTCTTGACGTTTTAAAGGGAGAACAGACGAGTGACACAGAAGGAATCATCGTCTCACGGACCTTCGCTAAAAAACACAGACTCCAAAAAGGCGATACGTTGCCGCTCGGCCGATGGGACGGGGAACAAGAGCGAAGTGTTTCACTCGGTCAATTCCGAATCGTTGGAATCGAAAAGAAGATAGCGCCAGACATCCTCGTGGATTGGCGGAACGAGCAGCTACGGCAAACAAGCGATCAGATCTTAAATGTCTTTATCGACGTTCCATCCGAGTTAAAGAAGGCGCAAGTGACCACAACATTATCAGAGATCACAGAAAGTTATCCGACATTGCAAATGAATCGACTATCTGACGCGCTTCACGATGCGGAGCAACAAACGACGGAACGTTGGTTCGTCTTCATCATTGCGCTTGTCGTCATGAGTGGATCCATCTGGTTCGGACTTGCAAACGCTTTACTCAGTTTCGTGAGTGGAAAACGAGTCGAGTATGCCTTGCTACGAACGATTGCGCTGACTCGAAACAGGCTGCGTCAATTGACACTCATTCAAATGCTCTTGTTCATTGGGAGCGGCATCATCTTTGGACTGATCAGTGGTCTTGGTGCGACAATCTTCGTGACACGGATTGATGATACAGGATCATTCTATCTCAACGTCCCGACGATTGCTGGAACCAGTGCCGGTTTGGTGGTGCTTGTCCTAGCCATCGCTTGGTTCGTCACCCGACGGAAGCAGGAAAACCTCGTTCACGAATTGAAACAGTAAGTATGGGCAAGTGAACCGGGGGGATCGAAATGCGAAAAACGATCGGGGCGATTCTATTACTTGTAGTGATTGGCGGTGTTGGTTGGTGGATGATCGCAGATGAATGGGATGCAACCTATGAGCAGATTGTTGAAGTGCAAGTCGTTCGGCACGTGACGAAGCAGTTCGGGCGCGACAATATCGCGTCAGTCAAACCTTATTTCGTAGCGTCCGAATCATCAAAATCACGACGTCACCAGATTGCCGTTCAATTGAAATCGGCACCGACTGGAGAATACCGGATGTACCGAGTATTTCAGAATAAGGTCGAATACATCGGTCGATCACGAACCGTTCGATCAGATTAAACAGGTACGTTGAATCAGTTGGGGGATTTAAATGAAAACGAAAGCCGAACGTATCGCGTTCATTCAAGAAGAAAAACGTCAACTCGCTAAACCACGTTTGTACAGCTCGTTACTGTACGGCTTTAGCATCCTGTTGGTCGTCGCCAATCGGGACATGTACTGGCCACTATTTTTATTATTTGTAGCACTAGTCTGGATTGCGCGGATCCACTCGCAAGAAGTCGAACGTGATATGGCATTAACGATAGAACCACAGATGAAGAAAATCATTCAATGGCAGTATGTAACGGATTTTCTGTTCGTCATCTTAATGGGATTATTCTTTCCAATACTAATCGTATTCAACTTGCCATTCTTCCTCAGTTTTGCCGTCTACGTCGTTCTTGCGATTGTTTTGCTCGTATCCGATGTGCTACTTGAACGAAACGGAAAACATCTCGATGTCGAGCATCCGACGAAGAAGGAATTGCGGACGTATCCGAAGTCGTGGAAAAAGATCTAATTCGTGGAGCCGGTCGATGAACCGGCTCCTTTTTGAGCATTCCGGTCGCTTCGGCGTGCGAGACTGCCGTATGATGGAAAGGCACATGAAGAAGGAGGTCCTCGTATGCTTGCGATCATCATTGGATTCATCATCGGTTTGCTCGTACCGGTTCAAACGAGTGTCAATACACGGCTACGGGGCGTCGTCGGGTCGCCATACCTCGCTTCACTGATTTCCTTTTCGATCGGCTCACTCTTCTTACTGATGCTCGTGTTGCTCGTCGATGGGAATCTTACAGGTCTCACGGCTACGGCCGATGAACCGTTCTGGATCTGGGGTGGAGGGGTTCTCGGTGTCATCTATTTGACCGGGAACATCTTATTGTTTCCGCGACTCGGAGGCGTTCAAACGGTCATCATGCCGATTTTTGGTCAGGTCATCATGGGACTGTTGATTGATCATTTCGGATTGTTTGAAGCGAACGTCACGACATTTTCGTTAACGCGGATCATCGGTGCAATGCTTGTGTTACTCGGTGTCGTCGGAACAGTCGCGCTCGGTGACTATTTGGCACGGCGTCGTCAGAAACGACTAGAATCTCAAGGGAATTCGTTACTCGTTTGGCGTATACTTGGAGTTCTGACCGGTATGATGAGTGCTGCCCAGACGGCGATCAATGGTCATCTCGGAAGTGTTCTCGGGTCAGCCGTCAAAGGCGCCTTGATTTCATTCGTCATCGGTACGATCACCTTGTTATTGCTGAATCTGATCCTCCGAACGAAGTGGCACATCGATCGGTCGCAACCCTTACCTGCTTGGATTTGGATCGGGGGATTGATTGGCGCATTGTTCGTTGCCGGTAATGCCTTCATCGTTCCGCTCGTCGGTACTGGACTCGCTGTCGTGATCGTCACGATTGGTTTACTGACCGGCAGTCTGTTGATTGATCGTTTCGGCTGGTTCGGTGCAAAAAAACAACCGGTCACGGGTGTGCAGATCGTCAGTCTGCTTGTCATGCTTGGAGGTATCGTGTTGATCCGCATTTAAGAACAGCTCGTTCTAACGTATGGATAGATACGTTGAGAACGAGCTGTTTGTTTAATCGTTCTTAATAAAAAGAAGGAAATGATTTCCTAATCGATGAATTGAGATAAACTGAAGAAAGAGTCATCATTTAGGAAGTAGATTCGGAGGAGAAATGCATGAATCTAGTGGATATCGAACGACGATTACGAGAGGACTCAGAAGTGCAGCTCATGCTGCATTTTGGCAAACGCCGCATACCTACATACCGGAGAGTGGAGAATCCTTTGACGCGGTCCGCGAGCGCATCCTATCGTTTTTGGAACGACTGGCAGACCATGAAGAAGACGAAAACATCTTAATCGTCACCCACGGCATCTTCCTTAACATCTTGCTGACATATCTTCAACGTAAGCCGTTCGCGACATTATGGGATCCGCCGTTCATTCATGGAACGAGTTTGACGATCGTCGAATACAGGGATGGGGAAGCCGTGATTCGATTAGAAGCTGACATGTCGCATGTCATAGCGGACTAAAAAAACGGCGGACTTTTTCTCGGTCCGCCGTTCTCCTTATCGTGATTTCATCAAATAGATCAAAATTGCGCCTTCTTGTTTTCTGACCTTTAGGTGAGGAGAGGCTAACGTGTCGATCGAGCGACCGATGATCGATTCTCCTGTCGTATAGCGTTTGAGGAGTAAGGGATAGAATGAAGCATTCGTCTGTTTCTGATCATTGAATTGACCGCTGTCAGTCTGGACGTTTTGAGGTAAGGTATAGACCGTTTTCGTCTCAGGAATACCATTCTTCGTATCAAGCGAATAGGTGAAGGCATGCGAATCGTTGAGCAGGTTCAAATCATACGTCAATTGGAACGGTGTGCGATCATATGTACCGGCAGGAATCGATTTGTCGATCAGCACCTTTGGTGGTTCTGTATCGTCAAATTGGACCGCTTTGAGCTGGAGCGGGCGATCGAGTGCACCAGTTAAGAAAAATGTCCGCTGTTGCTGCGACTCGTCCTTCGTGGTAGAAGGTGTGATCGAAAAGTACGACTTCTTGATCTTGACGGTCTCTTTAGGAAGGACGGTTGCTTCCGTTGTGCAACCAGCAAGCAAGAAGGGAAGGGTGAATAAGAGCGCGTATTTCATGACGTGTTCCTCTTTTCCATAGTCATAGTGAATCGAGAAAAAATAAAATATTCAAAAAATTAGAAATGATACCTAGATTATACCAACAATGTTCTTGCTAAATAAAGGAGGAAATCATGAAAGGCAAATGGTTATTAGCAACCGTCCTGCTCGTCGGTTGTACCTCGACGGGGGAAGAGGCCGAATCGACGGCAAAATCGTTATACGTCGCACCGAACGGCAGTGATAAAAATACCGGCACGTTGAAGCATCCGTTTAAAACAATCCGACAGGCGACACTAAAAGCGACTGCGGGTACGACGGTTTACTTGCGAAAAGGAACGTATCACGAGAAGCTGAACGTTAGACAAAGTGGAACGAAACAACATCCAATCGTCTTTCGGAATTATAAACAAGAACGAGTCGTCTTAAATGGGGAAAACATTAAAGATCGAGACGCAACCTTACCGATCATCCAGATTAAGGATCAAAAATATGTGACAATCCAAGGACTGACAATCGAAGCCGTTCAGTCGAAACGGTCGGACGCGACACCGATCGGTATTTTGGTCACGGGATCAGGATCACACATCACGTTGAAGAACAATACGGTCCGCCAGATCAAGACGCTCGCGAAAGACGGAAATGCACACGGCATCGCTGTCTACGGAACGGGAGCGATTCGTCACCTGACGATCACCGGCAACCGAGTCGAGCAGAATCGTCTCGGTTTCAGTGAAGCCCTCGTCTTAAACGGGAACGTCAAACATTTCCGGGTGACGAAGAACGTCGTACGGGATAACGACAACATCGGCATTGATTTGATCGGACACGAAGGGATCGCTCAGTCGAAGAAAGACGACTACGTCCGTGAGGGCGTCGTGTCGGAAAATCGTGTTTACCGGACGTCGAGCTACGGCAATCCTGCTTACGGGAAGGAATACAATGCAGCCGGTATCTATGTCGATGGTGGGAAAAACTTAACAATTGAGAAGAACCTCGTCGAAGCGAGTGACATCGGGATTGAAGTGACGAGTGAACATGCCGGACGATACGCAGAAGATGTCATCGTCCGCCAGAATGATGTACGGCAAAACGTCTACACCGGAATTGCGATCGGTGGGTATGACACGAAGCGAGGCGGTACAAAACGTGTCCGGATCGAGCAAAATCAGCTGATCGGCAATGATACGAAAGGGCTCGAGGGTGGTCAATTGCTCGTCCAGCATGATGTCCATGACAACACGATCATCAAAAACACATTCGATGGTTCGTTAAGTGTCGCCCATTACTTCAAGACGAGTTCTAGGAACCAGTTTGAACAAAATACGTTCAAACATACGAAACGTTTCATGTGGCGCGACACCTCCTATAAGACGGAACAAAGCTTCCTGAGAGCGGTTCGAAAGGTGGAAGGAAGATGAAGTTATCGGAGCGACTCCTCGCTTACTGGATCCGGATTCCGAGACAATGGCGGCTTGCAGCGTTGACCGCCTTAATGTTAACGATTTGGACAGTGGAAGGCGTTCGGTTTTTAACAAGTCCCGCGTTACGACTGCCGACCGTTACCGATGCAATCATCTGTCTCATTCCGGCGATTCTAATGTTCATGGTATGGAAAACAAAGCGTTCAAATTAACACCTGAATTAATCGAAAATAACAAGGAATTCATTTAATCGTCCTCGAAATAGGGAGGGAACTTCAATTAGTAAGGAGGAAAAAAGATGACGAAACTAACGATTCAAGCTGTGATTGACCGTCCGGTCGAGACCGTGTGGGAGATCTGGAACGCACCGGAAGACATCAAACGCTGGAACGCAGCGTCTGACGATTGGCATACGACGGCGTCAACGAATGATTTGACGGTCGGTGGTCAATTCACGAATCGAATGGAAGCAAAAGACGGTAGCATGGGATTTGATTTCACGGGTACATATGAGGCAATCGTTCCTTACGAACGCATTGCGTATGTCCTTGAGGATGGTCGTCAGGTGACGATCGACTTCACTCGGAACGGGGAACAAACCGAAGTCGTCGAATCGTTTGATGCCGAAACAATCAACCCGCCTGAAATGCAACAAGCGGGCTGGCAGGCGATCCTTGATCGGTTCAAGGCGTATGCTGAGTCGAAGTAAATCGTTCGCTTCGTAACTTCCGACCTCGGCGATCCGTCAGGGCAGGAATACCGCCGCTCTCATAGCGCCGGACCCAGTTATACAATTGTTGATACGACACCTCATGCCTTCCGGCGATGCGTTGGTAGTCCTTTGCGGCCGCCAAACAATCGAGGACGGCATTCATGCGTTCTTCAAGAGTGTTGGTGGACATGAACGTTTTCCTCCTTATTGAATCGCCCTGGATTCGTCCATGGCATCAAACTAGTGCACATACAATCGATGGAAGCCATTGAATCAAAGAAAAATTGACGCGTCTCCTGTTGATTCGATTTGACGATCAGTCGTTTTTCTAGCGTTGGTAAATGCACGAGAAACGAAATCTGATATTCCATAGGCTGCGAGAGAATGGTGGTAGATCGTTTTTGTAAGTGGATCGCTGCTGAATTCGCAGTGATGTATAAGACGTGTCGATTCCATTCATCTTCGTTGAAAAGTGAATCCATCATCGTGATAAATGCTTGACCGGAAATGAAGTTCATCGGACGACCTCCTTTCTTATAATGTGTATATCCTGTACATGTTTTTCGAAAACCTACATTTCAAATATTACAAAAAAACCACCTCCAAAAGAGAGGTGGTTAACGTTATCCTGCTAGTTCAAGCATTTGGACGAACGCGACGTCCGGATCTGTCGTCTCGAATCGGTTCAACCAATCCTTGAAGTCGCCTTCGTACAAAATACGACCTTGATGAAGGAAGATGACATGGGCATCGGTATGCAATAGATCATGTAATTGATGGGTCGAGAAGAGGCACGTTTGACCGTTTGCTGTCATCTGCTCGAAGCGTCGCATGATATGAAGCCGTGTTGCCGGGTCGACCCCGCTCGTCGGCTCGTCAAAGATGTAGAGCGAACGTGG
>NZ_DJTL01000027.1:86380-93806 GCF_002439205.1 Exiguobacterium sp. UBA6309
TTTAGTTCATCCGAGTAATAGATGAATTGCGTCAAATAGAGAATGTCCGAGATATCGGGTAAGTCCAGTCCTCCGGATGTGATCGGTAAGGCACCGGTCATGCAATCAAACAGTGTCGTTTTCCCGGCACCGTTCATCCCGATCAAGACGTTCAGTTTCCCGGGAACAAGCGAAAAGGAGACATCGTGTAACAGATCAGGTGATTTCGGATAGTTGAAGCGTACATGTTGAACGTGCATCTGAATCCTCCTATCGGGTCAGTAATGACATGAGATTAAAGCGTTTGACAGAGAATAGACCAAGTAACAGATAAACGACGAGTACGACGGTCAAGATCAGTAACGATGCTCCCGTAACGTGCTCAGAGACGGCGAGACCAAGTGTTTTTATGACATAAAAAGGATTCAAATAACTGTACCAGCGATCCGGTTGGCTATTCGCGAACAAGAACAGAGGATACATGACGATGTTGATTAATGTCGACATACTCGAAATCTTAGCCGGAAGCATCGTCAAGGCGATGCTTGCAAAAGCAAGCGGGATGCTGAGCAACAAGACGAGAAAAGCGAGTAACAACGTCAAAGGTGAGAAGAGGCCGAATACGAGCATCAGGACTGTCGTAAAGACCGTTAAACTAACGGCTGCAAATACGAGCTGAACGAGAACGAGTGCGAGAATACAACCAATCTTACTACCGGAAATCATGATATACGTCTTCATCAAACCATGTTCCCGCATCCGGGCAAGTTGGAGACCAATGCCGTTGACATAAATCGAAAGTAAGATATAGCCCCAAAAGAGTGCAAGAAATGATAGGAAACTGCTCTCTGTGAAATCGAGTCGTGACCCGAAGACGAACGCGAGAATCAATGGGAAGATCAACGACCAAAAGACCGGAATCTTATCCGTCAGCATGATTTTTAAGTAAAGTATGAAGTAGCTAGGAATCGAGTACATATGTGCCTCCAATCAGTGTGTCGAATCAAGCTTATATTAAGTATACGTTCGGAAATGGGAAATAGTTCCTTTGAAAAGAGCTTAAGAATCACCTGAAGTCAAATGATGTAACGCATCGACAACAATATGGGGGGCATCCTGTTGAATGAAGTGCCGGCTGTTTGGAACTTCGATCAACAACCCTTGGATCGACTGTGCAGCAGTTTGTCGTTGCAATTCGTGCCACAATAGTTGCGCCTCACGCAAATAATGATCCTTTTTACCAGCAGACAGAACAACGACTGGAAAGGGATAGAGGACATCGACGTTCGTCGCTTCAATACTCTCTTTAAAATCTTCGTATGTACATTCGAGCGTGAATTGTTTTTTGTATATGGCTTGGAACGTGTTTGGCATTACTGGTAAGAAGCGTTGAATATAGGATTCTGGTGTTGCATCGATGAGCAATAGACCTTTTAGTTCACTTGGATATTGCGATGCAAATTGTCGAACTAACGTGCCGCCATAGGAATGACCCACAAGAATAAAGGGTGGTTTGAGAGATAAGGTATCGATCAAACGGCGAAGGCGATTCACGCTCTGGCGACTAGTCTCGGAATCATGCTGCATACTACCACCGATGTTCGTACGGTCATACATCAAAATCGTTCCAAGTCCTTCAACTTGATCCATGATTGGTTGCCAGGTTGAAAGATCTTGTCCATATCCATTTTCAAAGATAAACGTTGGTTGATCGGAAGTTCCGAGAATCAGACGATAGTGTAACGTCGTTTCAGGTAACGTCATTAAGTCGAAAGACATATGATTCCTCCTATTCTAGTGGGAATAAAAGTAAGGATACCAGAAACGCACAAATATTGTAAACTGAAGCAAAGAACAGGAGGTGTCACGATGGACTATCTATTAACTTCAGGTGGGGTACAAAATCCATCGATTCACAACGCGTTACGTGAGATGCTCAGAAAACCGATTGAGGAATGCCATGCCATCGCGATTACGACAGCATCCTACGCATTAGGCAGAGGAACGGACCTCGCTGTCAACTTCATTCAAGGAAAAGATGAGGCACCGATGGTCGATTTAGGATGGAAGTCAGTCGGTCTGTTGGAATTATCAGCGGTCTCGGTAATTGATCCAGCAATTTGGCAACCAGCGGTCGAACAAGCGGATGTCATTCTCGTTAATGGTGGTGATCCACTCTTTCTACATCACTGGTTCGTCGAATCGGGTTTTGATCGCATGTTACCGAATTTGACAGGGGTTTATGTCGGGATGAGCGCAGGTAGCATGATTCTGACACCACGAATCGGAACGGATTTTGTTGAATGGAAAAAGACGCCGGAGCAATCGGACGTAACATTAGGTCTCGTTGATTTTTCAATCTTCCCGCATCTCGATCATCCGCAGTTACCAGACAATCACTTACAAGCTGCCAAGTCTTGGGCCGAGACATTGACGAATCCAGCTTACGCAATCGACGACGCGACAGCGATTCGTGTCATCGGTTCGAATGTAGACGTAATTTCTGAAGGAAAGTGGGTCCAGTTCCGATGAGGACGCTCTATTTCATTCGCCACTGCGAATCGATCAAAACAGGCAGTGATCGAGGGCGGGGATTAACGGATGCAGGTCAAGAACAAGCGCAGAAACTCGTAGCGTTCTTTGAAGCGCTGCCGATTGACGCCATATATTCGAGTCCGATGTGACGGACGGTAGACTCCGTTCGCCCACTTGCTGAGCAACGAGGTTTGCGAATCTACGAGGTAGCGTTTCAGGAACGGCGTTTTTAGGAAACAGACGAAAGTTTATCGCCTGAACGGCTAGAAGAACTGTTGAAGCGATCATTTCAAAATGATGATTACGCGCAAAGTGGCGGAGAGTCGAATCAAATAGCACGTAATCGTGCTCTAACAGTCATCGATCAGCTACGTAAAACCCACCCGCACCACCGAGTGGTCGTCGCGACACATGGACTTGTATTGGCGTTAGTTCTTGAAAAATATACTGGGCGAACGGCGAACGAATGGTTAGATGCGATGTCGAGTCCAGCGATTCACCGGTTGACATTCGATGCCCTCAAGAAAGCGTCTCATGAACATCTATAGAAAGACGATTAAATTTGACCGCTGAAGATGAAACCGAGAAAGAGTAGTAGTAGCACACCGAGCGGAATGGCACAGGCGAGACTGACATATTTAAGAATCCCGGGCTCCCGTCGTTTGATGGTGACGATCCCAAGTCCGATTCCGAACAGATAAATGACAAGTCCGATTGGAATCGTAATCATCGAGTTTGGACCGAATGGCCAGTTAATTGGTGGGAAAATCATATAGGCAATGAACAGACCAATCAGACTGAAAAAGATAGAAGCTTTAGCGTATGTCATGTGAGAACTCCTTTTAATTAAGTATGTGAACAAGAATTCGGATTTAAAACGAGAATTCCTGCTCCATCCAGTAAATTTCCTGTTTGGCATTTAAATGAACGGTAACTCTATCTAAAAGATAGTATCTTTTAGATAGAGGAGGGACCGATGCCAAAAGAAAACATGCCCGTTATGCGATTCTCGGACTCCTCGCCAGCGGATGTACGTCTGGTTATGAGATGAAACATACGATCGACACGAACTTGAATCACTTTTGGAAAATCAACTTCGGACAAGTCTATCCGACGCTTAAACGGTTAGAGGCGAGAGGATTGATCGTGGAAGAGGTCACGAATGGGGAACGAAAACAATTCGCCCTGACGGAAAACGGACATGTGGAGCTCGCGCGGTGGATCGCTGAACCGTCCATCGAACTGCCGGTGCAACGAAACGACTTGTTATTGAAGCTCTATTTTGCGCGGCATGCTTCAAAAGAGGTCTCCTTGAAGAAAATTCAGGAGCATGCATGATTGCTCGAAGAACGGCTTGAGACGTATCAAGCGATCGACGCGATGATTCGTTCCCATCCTGACTCGAATGATGCCGTATACTGGTTATTGACACTTGATTATGGAATTCGGAAGACACATGCGTTACTCGATTGGCGAGTCGGCGATCAAACCGCACCAGGAACAGGCAAAGGAACGACTATCCGAGCGGCAATCACAAGAAACGATCTGAATAGACAAAAGGCGGGTGCCGAGGCATCCGTCTTTTTATGTAGTGACTGGCGTGGCGGGTTCGAGCAGCTCCCCACAGTTTTGACAAATATGATCGAGCGTTTTTGTACATGGTTCGCAAAACGTACAAGCATGTGAACATTGATAGACCGTCGTTTCAATTGTTTCTTGGCACCGGACACAGGTTGGTTCCATGCGTATCACCTCCTATTAGTAGTATAAGAAATACTACTCGATGAACACAGCAGCAGAACAAAGTAAAAGGCTATATTTTCCTTTGATTCCATGTTAATTTGAAGAAAGTGGTTTTGAATCAGAAGGAGGATGGAAAATGGATCAAATTGATCAACAGATTGTCCGGATTCTGCAAGATGATGCCCGGATTCCATGGTCGGAACTCGGACGACAGATCGGGTTATCGGCACCAGCCGTCATCGAACGGGTCCGAAAAATGGAGGACGCAGGGATCATCGAAGGATTTCGCGCTGTCATTAATCCAGAAGCACTCGCGCAAGGGTTACTCGCGATCGTCATGTTCGAAGGGACACGTTGCGCAGGCTTGATTGAATTTTGTAAAGGACATCCGGAAGTCGTCGAGTGCCACCGCCTGACCGGTAGCTATAACTTCATGGTCAAGTTGCAAACATAGTCCGTTGCAACTTTAGAACGTTTTCTCGATGACGCGTCTGTCTTTGGTAAACCATCGACTTGGATTCGATTGTCGACACCGGTTCCGTTCACGGGGTATACGATATGATGGAGGCGACACGTTTACGGATCGAACAACTGACGGGGGAGATCGAGGACGTGAAAAGCTCGATGAGCAAGAGGGAACTTTGACCGTATACCGAATCACAGCACGGTACGTCGGTGTCAGCGCTAGAGCAATCTATGCGATGACATACGGGATCCGAACGAGTGAGGGCGGAACGGGTTATTGCCTGGATTTGGGGCAAGGCTGTCTGAGCGGTTGTCTCTGTCCTCATTTGAATCAGGAAAAACGAGCAGCTCGTTTTCAGGAATACCTGCCTCAAATGAATTATGCGATCGGATTACCTGACAATACGGCGTATATTCAATCTGAGACCGATCACTATCGATTAGGCGAAGGGTACGTGCTTTGTTTTAAATGATGATGAACGCTTCGAACATCCGTTGTGTTCATCATCGTGATTAAAAGTGAATCAAAACAGTTGACGAACAAAAATTGAGATGGTATATTTATCTCGAATTAAAGATATATGAATTAGAGATACAAAAGAGGTGAACGAAATGACGCGACCGAATCCGAACTTGAAAGCATTGACAGTCATGGTGCGCGCAGTCGATGCCTTACATGAAGTCATCAAGAAGGACGTTGCGCAGTGGGGACTGAACCCGACGGATTTTTCGGTTCTTGAGTTGCTGTTTCACAGGGGCAGGCAACCGATTCAATTGATTGGGAAAAAAGTCTTGATTACGAGCAGTAGCATCACCTATGTCATCGATAAGCTCGAAAAAAAGAATTATGTCTTCCGGAAAGCATGTCCAGAAGATCGGCGCGTGACATTTGCGGAACTGACCTCTGAAGGGCAACAACTGATGGAAACGATTTTTCCAAAGCACGAGCAAGCGATTAATCAAGTATTTCAAGGAATAGCCCCGTCAGACCTCGAAGCATTCATCGAGACAGCCAAAACAATCGGCTATCAAGCAAAAAAACATTAAAATTTTTTAGACTGATATCTCGAATTCGAGATAATAACGATTAAAGGAGCGATTTTTCATGAATGAACTAAAAGGAATCCACCACGTGACGGCGATTACGAGCAGTGCCGAGAAAAACTATGACTTCTTTACGAATGTCTTAGGGATGCGATTGGTCAAGAAGACCGTCAATCAGGATGACATCCAGACGTATCACTTATTCTTCGCCGATGATAAAGGATCTGCCGGCACGGATATGACGTTCTTTGATTTCCCTGGTATTCAAAAAGGATCACACGGAACGAATGAAATCTTCAAGACGGCGTTCCGTGTTCCAACGGATGCGGCACTTGAATACTGGATTAAACGCTTTGACAAATACGACGTCAAGCACCGTGGTATCAAAGAACAATTCGGCAAGCAGACGCTCTCGTTCGTCGATTTCGATGAGCAACAATACATGTTGATCTCTGACGAGCACAATCAAGGTGTCGCTTCCGGCACACCGTGGCAAAACGGTCCGGTGCCACTCGAGTTCGCAATCACGGGACTCGGTCCAATTCACATCCGGATCGCGGAATTCGACAATTTAAAAGCGGTACTTGAACAAGCGATGTTGATGCGCGAAGTCGATCAAGCTGGTTCCCTGCACTTGTTCGAGATGGGCGAAGGAGGAAATGGCGCCCAAGTCATCGTTGAGCACAACGTCGTTCTACCAAGCGGACGGCAAGGATTCGGAACGGTGCACCACGTCGCTTTCCGCGTTGAAGATACGGCTGCCTTAAAGGAATGGATCGAGCGGATGCAACAACTACGCTTCAACACGTCCGGTTACGTCGATCGCTTCTTCTTCGAGTCCCTCTATGCCCGTGTCGCGCGCGGTGTCTTGTTCGAGTGGGCAACGGATGGTCCTGGTTTCATGGGTGACGAACCATACGAAACGGTCGGGGAGAAATTGTCGTTACCACCATTCCTCGAGCCACAACGGGCACAGATTGAACAAATGGTCCGTCCGATTGATACGGTCCGGAGCACACGCAACATCGAAAAAGAATATCTTTAAAAGAAAAGTAAGCTGACAGCATCTAAACAAGAGGAGGAAATGAAGATGGAGAAATTAAACATTGGGATCATCTTAGGATCAACACGTGAAGGACGTCTCAGCCCACAGGTCGGGAACTGGGTCAAACAACTCGCCGATCAACGAGGGGACGCAAACTATACGATTCTTGATATCGCGGACTACAAATTACCACTGCTTGGTGAAAAAGACGCGGATGCATCAGGTGCTGCTGATTGGTCGAAGGATGTCGCGGCGCAAGACGGATTCGTCTTCATCGTCCAGGAATACAACCACTCGATTGCAGCGTCACTCAAGAACGCGCTCGATTATTTA
Source organism: Exiguobacterium sp. UBA6309 (assembly GCF_002439205.1). Lineage (NCBI taxonomy): Bacteria > Bacillati > Bacillota > Bacilli > Caryophanales > Exiguobacterium > Exiguobacterium sp. UBA6309. Next base: position 93,525 of record NZ_DJTL01000027.1, read on the forward strand.
CGCGTCGAATGGAACAATAAAGCGGCAGGAATCGTCTCTTACGGTTCCGTCGGTGGAGCACGGGCAGCAGAACATTTGCGCGGCATCCTCGGTGAATTATTGATTGCCGATGTCCGTGTGCATCCGGCGTTATCCTTGTTCACGGATTTTGAGAACGGATCGGTCTTAAAAGCGGCAGCCGTTCAAGAAACATCGGTCAACCAGATGCTCGATCAAGTCATCCCGTGGGCAACGGCGCTGAAAACGATTCGCTAAATCTTTTCCTATACAAAATCCCCTCAT